>LUTY01002946.1 GCA_001640045.1 Candidatus Thiomargarita nelsonii
AAAAGCCCCGCCATACTGTGATGGTGGTGGAAGATGAACAGCTCGGGCGTGAAATGATGGTACGCATGCTTGAGCATGTTGGTTGGCAAGTCATTGAGGCTGGAGATGGCGAGACGGCCCTGCAACTTTTGCAAAAACATCAGCCTGATTTGGTTTTATCAGATTTGAATATGCCCGACATGAACGGATTTGAATTTATTACTCACCTGCGACAACACAAAACTTGCTCATCAACGCGGGTGGTTGTGGTGACTGCTAAGCTACTCACCGCTGAAGACGAGCTATGGCTCAACAATCATGTGGATGCCGTGTTTCAAAAGGGTACATACAGTTACAATGAATTGCTTGCTAAACTTCGGCAATTGCTAGTTGGGGTGGTTCCAGATGATGAACAAAAAGCATCGTAAAAACAGTCAACGCTGGCTCAGAGAGCATGGTTCAGATGTCTATGTCAAACAAGCCAATCTTGCCGGTTATCGTTCACGCGCTGTTTATAAACTCGCACAAATTGATAGCCGTGATCACTTATTTCGCCCCAACATGACTGTTATTGATTTAGGTGCAGCCCCCGGTGGTTGGTCACAATGGGTCACACAGCGTTTGCATAACCAAGTCCGATTGTTTGCCCTGGACATTTTACCTATAGAACCTTTGCCCGGGGTGAGCTTTATTCAGGGCGATTTTCGAGAGCAAATGGTGCTCGATGAATTGCTAAATCAATTAGGTGAGCACAAAGCCGATCTTGTAATGTCTGACATGGCACCCAATATCAGCGGTGTAAAAGCCATTGATCAACCTCGTGCAATCTTATTGGCTGAATTAGCCAGAGATTTGGCACTTGAGGTGCTGACTGCTCAAGGCTATTTTTTAACAAAAATATTTCAAGGGGAAGGTTTTGATGCTTATATTAAAGAGTTAAGAGCCTATTTTAAGCAAGTCATGATCCGCAAACCTGAGGCGTCGCGTTCACGATCATCTGAAGTTTATGTGCTGGCTAAGGAAAAAAAATCCCCCCCTAACTAATCCTTTGGTCCGGAGTCCAAACTTTAGTTTGGACGTCCAAGATAAATCTTGGACTCCTATTTTTATTATTAATAAAGAGGCACACATCCATGAATGACATGGCAAAAAATATTTTATTATGGGTTATTATCGCCATCGTTTTAATGATGGTATTCAATAATTTTGGTCCCCGAGTTCCAGCGCCCAAATCAATAGAATACTCAAAATTTATTACCGAGGTTCAACAAGGCTTTGTGCGAGAGGTGGCTATTGAAGGACGCACCATTAAGTACACCACACAAAATGGTGAACATTTCGTCACCTATAATCCCGGTGATACCGGCTTGATTGGTGACTTATTGAAACATAACGTGACAATTATCTCACGTCCACCAGAACAGCAATCACTCTTAATGCAGATATTCATCTCCTGGTTTCCCATGCTGCTATTGTTTGGGATACTGATTTTCTTCATGCGCCAAATGCAAGGCGGAGGACGCGGTGGTGCCTTATCATTCGGTAGAAGTCGTGCCCGCATGGTTGAAGAAGATCAGATCAAAATCACTTTTAACGATGTTGCTGGTGTTGATGAAGCCAAGGAAGAAGTCAATGAATTAGTTGATTTTTTACGCGATCCCGGCAAATTCCAAAATTTAGGGGGTAAAATTCCACGCGGCGTATTGATGGTAGGCTCACCCGGCACAGGTAAAACTTTGCTGGCAAAAGCCATCGCCGGTGAAGCGAAAGTACCCTTTTTCGCCATTTCTGGCTCTGATTTCGTAGAAATGTTTGTTGGTGTCGGTGCTTCAAGGGTGCGCGATATGTTTGACCAAGCCAAGAAGCACGCGCCCTGCATTATTTTCATTGACGAAATTGATGCCGTTGGTCGCCATCGTGGTGCTGGCTTAGGCGGTGGGCATGATGAAAGAGAACAAACACTCAACCAATTGTTGGTAGAAATGGATGGCTTTGAGGGCAGCGAAGGC
>LUTY01002947.1 GCA_001640045.1 Candidatus Thiomargarita nelsonii
CCTGCACCATGGCTTGTTTAACAAGCTCATGATATTCTTCTGATAAAGGAGTCAAGGGCAAACGGATCCCCAATGGAATTAATCCCATTGTATGTACCGCCCATTTGACGGGAATAGGATTGGCTTCGACAAATAAATTTTTATGTAAACCCATCAAACGTTGATTAATCTCCTCAGCCAGGGGCAAATCACCAGCGAGTGCAAGTTTACACATTTCATGCATAGCTTTTGGCGCAACATTAGCTGTGACAGAAATCGCGCCTTTACCACCCAACGAGATTAATTTTAAGGCTGTCAGATCATCGCCACTATAAATAGCAAAATTCTCACTCGCCAATTTTGTCAATTCCCGCATCCGATTAACATCACCAACCGCCTCTTTGATCCCAATAATGTTATCTATCTCCACCAAACGCTTGACCGTTGTTGGCAACAGATCACATGCCGTGCGCCCTGGCACATTATACAAAAGTTGGGAAATTGGCACAGCCTCAGCTATGGTTTTATAATGGCGATACAAGCCTTCTTGCGTAGGCTTATTATAATATGGGGTTACTAACAAACAAGCATCAGCCCCCACGTCCATAGCACAACGAGTATATTCAATCGCCTCAGCGGTAGAATTAGAGCCAGTCCCCGCAATCACAGGCACACGCCCAGCCGCTTGCTCAACAACAATGCGGATAACATCACAATGTTCATCATGAACTAATGTCGCTGACTCACCCGTTGTACCTACTGCGACAATCGCATCCGTTTGATTGTCGATATGATAATCCACTAAACGGCGCAAACTGGTTTTGTCGATCTGACCATTTTCACTCATAGGAGTGACCAGTGCTACCATACTGCCTCGAAACATGTTAGGGCTCCTATTTCACATTAAAAACGGACGAAATTGTACAATATTTGGGCATTCGATGGAAATGCTAATGACATACCTGTTTTTCTTTTTGTTCAATATCCTCGCGTACATTTCGTATAAAATCACGACGCTCATCTAATGCCTGTGCTGTGATTTCATGCCCTTGTTGACGGGCACTGGTTATAATTGAAGCTAACAGAATATCCGCTTGATCAGTGAGTAAATCGGGATATGCTTGAAGTACCTTAAGGGCTTCTTCCATGCTAGGCGTTTGAATAAAAGCGTCTAGTGCCGCTTGAAGTGCTTGATGATGAGACGATTCGGTGGTCATCAATTATTTTTCCCCATAGATAAAAAATAGTTTTAGTTATTTAATGTTAATATATAATAATTGAACTGATAAGTTTTTCTCATTATATTAGAATATGGTAATATAGATATTTACTCAATAATGTTTCAAGTAGCCTTTTTTATTATCTAGGCTAGTAAATCGCAGGGTCAATACCCACCATGGTAAACACCATCTAATAGAATCACAGTAAGCGATAAAATTATTAAACAGTTAAAAACTATATCAACAGCTACTTAATAATCAAGCAATTAAAACAGTAGAATTGATAATAATTTAATATAAATGATTGATAATAATTATTTTATTTAAAAATAAAACCTCATAGTGACATTAAATCGTTCTAATGTCTAAGAATGGTTATTCAAGGAGTACCCATTATGACAACGAATTCCACAGATCAACCCAAGCCATCTTCCCCTTTTCCGCAAACTGTGCAAATGATGGAATGTGGTGCGGCTATTTCTTCAGGGCAAATGGAGCAATTTGTAAGCAATTTCCAACAAAGTACGCGACGTTGGGAGATCATTGTTTATCCTGCTATGTTTGCCTTTGTCGTATTGGCTGGTTATGGGTTTTTCCTAATTTACAGCCTAACCAATGACATGTCCTCCATGGCACGTAGCATGGACTCTGAGATGGGAGAACACATGGAAACTATGGCCACAAGTATTGTCACCTTATCAGAAGAAATCCAAACCATGTCAAAACAAGTTAAAATTATGACACGTACCATAACTGACATCTCAGGCAAACATGAAAAAATTCACTTT
>LUTY01002948.1 GCA_001640045.1 Candidatus Thiomargarita nelsonii
GAGTTCTGGCACATAGCAATCCATACGCACAAGGCGACGAAGACCCCTTCCTCAATTACCGACTTGAATTGGGGGCTTTCGGTATCAGTCACCGTCAAGCCGTTGTCTCACAATCCTCCGCTGCGAGACACGGACATCTTTTGACACAATTTTTGTCTGCACTGGATACCACCCGCACCAGTTTACATATCATCAATACGGGCGTTCAACATTCAGCCGATGGTATAAATGCTTGGCTCCTCGCCGGTGCCGCCCTTGAGAGCAGAACGCATCCCTTTTTTCAGATTAACCCAGAAAAGGGCGATTCTTCAGCGGATCGCATGGATTTCACGGGCAATCCACAAGCCGAACTGGATTGGTCACGCCATTCTTTTCAATATCAAAACGAAAAGGGCGAAAATATCAGCACCGAATTAGCCTTTACATTTGCTGATTATGCGCTCCTAGTGCCACGCATACGCCATCATTTTCATCTCGTGCCTGCCGGCTTTGAGAGTGACAATTTAATACCCGTTGAGAAATATTTATCTAGTAATCACCTAGAAAACATTAAACGGATTCCGTTTATTTGGGTGGTTAACGATAAAGCAGAACTACACAAAATTGTCGTCTCACGCGCACTTATTTTTGCTTGTCAGGATCGTATGAATTATTGGCATACGCTGCAAGAACTGGCTGGTATTAATAATAAATACGTTGAAATGGGAGTACAAGAGGCGCGTGAAGAAATTCAGGCAAAAGAAGGGGCAGAGCGCTCACGTTTGCAAGCGGAACATACAACGGCAATTGAAACCGTGCGTAATGAAACGGCTGGCGAAGTCATGGGACGCTTGACTGATATTTTGCTTGGTATGGATTTGACCACTCCAGCGATCACCAGAACGGCTCCCCCTCCTCCTGCGACTCAAGCTCTCAGTGAAGCGGCAGAGGTTAGCGAGCCTGTCGTAGAAAAAGAAAAGGAAGAAGAAGAGGAAGTTGTCTTTGATGATCCTTGGATAGACAGTGTACTGTGTACAACTTGTAATGATTGTCTTAATATAAATACGATGATGTTTGTTTATAATGAAAATAAACAGGCAATTCTTGGCGATCTGAATAGTGGTACATTTGCACAATTGGTTGAAGCGGCAGAAATTTGCCCAGCCCGTTGTATTTACCCGGGCAAGCCACAGAATCCCAATGAAGCGGGGTTGGATGAATTGATTAAGCCGCGCTTCATTTATTAAAGCATGCGATACGCTGCCGTCTTATTCCAAGGCGTCGCCGTTTTCATGAAAAAATCCAGCAGTGCATTGATGGGTTAAAAACCATTCTCGATATAGATTGGCATAAATCTGATGAATCTATAGAGCCCAGATTGGCACGTAACAGTGTGGGTACCGCCGGTTCACGCTTTGAGCCCATCGCCTTATCGGATATGATGGATCATTCACAGGGCGCGGTGGCTATGTCTAGTGAGCGACGCGAGCGGATTTTGAATGCTTTACAGGTATTGGAAGAATACCTACAAGAGGAAGAGCCCATTTTGATCCGGCTCGTTCATACCGATGTACTGAGCGGTACATGGTTGAAAAACTCTCCCGCGTTTGAAGCAATTAGCGATCCTGATCCCTGTGCCAAAGCGACAATGTTTTTTGATCAACAAAGTGCTAAGTTGGCCAAAGTTTTTGGAGCAGCGCGAGTCGCGCAACTTGAAATTAATGATATTTATGATCCTGCCATTCACGATCCTTGGTTTACCAATTTCACTTGGGAAGCCTTTTCCAAAGAAGAAATCTTGCTCTTGCCAGCGGTCATTGTACGGGAAACCGCCGATCAGATTGCCAGCACAGGCATGGGTTCTCTTTCCCGTCTATTAAGTTCTGGCCGCCCCGTACATATTTTAATTAGAGTTCTGGCACATAGCAATCCATACGCACAAGGCGACGAAGACCCCTTCCTCAATTACCGACTTGAATTGGGGGCTTTCGGTATCAGTCACCGT
>LUTY01002960.1 GCA_001640045.1 Candidatus Thiomargarita nelsonii
AGAGCTAAGATAATCAAAGTTCTCGTTATTATTCCTGATAATATACCCGTTAATCTACCCGTTTTTTAGTGAATAAATTGAATTCACAGGAGAGAGAAGATGAGCCAGCGTAGGCTGCGTTTCACGCACCATTATTTTAATTAAATGGTGCAGATGACGGAATTAAGGATGGGTATTGGGGAACAACCCGCTAGACTTATGATGCTGCGGAACGCTTTTTATGAGGTTCGGTTTGTTTGGGATGGGGATGTTCATGATGTTGAGAAAGCAACTTTATTCCATTATTTGTGATCACTTAGGTACACCACGAGAGCTTGTTGATACTGAATAAAATATAGTATGGATTGTAAATTTTAACGCTTGGGGTAAGGTTGAGCATGTTGGAACACAGAAAGTTGATTGTCCAATTCGATTTCAGGGACAGTGGTTTGATCATGAAAGTGGATTATACAAGAGCAAGGTACTATGATCCACAGTGTGGTCGTTTTATTTCTTCCGATCCTATTGGATTGTTAGGCCGTTTAAATATTTACTTATATGTTATCAATCCAATTATGTGGGTTTATCCTTTTGGACTTGCTTCATCTTACCTCTTTAGGGGTGATGATAATTATAGTGGAGGCTCTGTAGGAAGACCATTGGGAAGTCGTGCTGATATTACTTCTCCTTGGGATCATGTTCGTAGAAAATCCAATCGAACAAGTATTTTTACTTCATTTGCTACTCGGAGACAGTCTACCAAAAAATTTACACAGCGAAATAATATCATTAAAGTTTCATTAATTGATATAAACAATCTACAAAAAGAAGGTGTTATAAAGGTATATGGACCCGATGATGTAGCTGAGATAATGAAAAACAATCCTGATAAGCGTATCAGAAAAGATGCTAATAACGTCCGACAAATTATGAAAAAAAATAATGAAGTTCTGATTGAAGGAAAACTTCCAGAATCAGTCATTCAATGTGGTAAATAACGTATAAAGGTTTGAATATGGGAAAAAAAATTCGGTTAGCTGATGCAATGAATACTTATGATTCTGCGCTTTTAGTGTTGCAGAATCGTGGCTATAAGGTGTGGCTAGAGCCAAGTGAAGATGATTCAGAGCTAGGAACTTGGTGGGCAAGTAGGAACGAGGCTGACTTCGCTGCATTTGATCCATTAAGATTATTAGGATTAGTTGCAATGTGGGAGCAGCGAGGTAACCAATGGCAACGAGAAGCGAAAGAAGAAAATATCTATGATAAATTAATAACTCAAGCATTAGGTGATGAATAAGCGAGTGTAGGGTGCGTCCCACGCACCATTAATCTCGCACCATTAATTATTTTAAATGGTGCTGATGACGGTGCGTAGGACGCACCCTACATGACCAAGTCCCACAAATCGTTTCTCTATTTTTTTAAAGCTATTTTAAAAATGGGAGTAAAATTTGGTTTACCGAGGTGTTGAACATTAGCTGTACTATTTAATGAGGGTAATTTTTCAGGTAGAGAGCAAAAAGACAGAGACTAATAAAATCAAGGCGAGCGTATTTTTCAAGTGATTTAAGTGGTGAGAATTAATTGATATGTCAAAACTGATTGAAGAACTGAAAGTGTATGGAGAATTACTACCACACTCCGACTTTAAAGTAGTCACATTGCATCCATTGGCAGATGAAGTTGAGATTTTAAATCGTTTAGATATGTTGCCTAATGAATGTACCAGTTGTGATTTGTATTGGGTATTTAAAGAGGAGATGTTTTTCGTGAGCATTATGTCCAAGGAAAACCCTTTGGTAACGTATTATTCTAAACCTAATGTTAAACATGGTCATTCATTTTATATTGTTACCCATACAAGCCCTTTATACACGGGTACAATTAAAACAGCTTTAAAATACTTATCCCGTTGGATAATTAACAATAATAAGCGATTAGAAAAGAAACGTCATCGTGCAGAAGGATTTAAAATGACCAATATGGACATTTGCAATGAAAAATATTTAACTGAGGAAACCAAAATGGAACTCTCAGAAGTCAAATCAAAATTAATTGAAATTGAAGAGAGCTTACCTTTATCGCCTTTCTCAATTTTTCATTCATTTTCACGAAATGGCAGAACGTTGGGATTACCATGCGATTAAAAAAACAAGCCCTAAAAGAGCGCGTATGGAACCTCATCAAAGAAAATGCTAAAAGCACTCAAAAATGCGGCGTATGGATTTGATGAGAAACAGGCGCGAAGTCGGGGTGGAGCCGATGGTATATTCCTACTTGATCGTCATTTTATCCCTAAAAATGAGATGATGAAAAAGTTATTCGATGGTTTTCTTGATCAACCTAACAGTGGAGTCATGGACATTGCTGCGGCACTCGGCGTAGAACCCTCAGTATTATTACCTAAAATTATTTGGGAGTTGCCTGAGGTTTTTGAATCTTGAAGGTTTTTATTCGTTGTCCTACATTAGTTGTACTCACCACAGCGAGCCAAAAAACTTGAGCATCGAGTTAAAGTACAGAGCGAATAAATTAAAAATAAGGGTAGTGGCTCTCTATATAATAGGTCAAATTATGCTAACAAAAGATGAAATACAACCTATTAGAACGGTTTTAGTTCATCTAGTGGGAAGATGGTCTCGATACAAAGATGACAATCCAGAAATAGCGAAAGAAATTGTAGAACATTACAATGGTTTACTTCGCTATTTGATAAATACTGGATGGGATGATGGACTACCACTTGAAGCCGAACTCCCCGATGAGTTAATGCCCCAAGAATATTTAGAACTTTTGAATGAATCCTTTGCCTAGCAAGCCGCTGGTGCTAATGGGCACAAATAAAGTCGCACCTTTTATTTATTGTGGTGCAGATTTCAGACGGTGCGTAGGACGCACCCTACATTACCAAGTCCCAAAAATCCTATTTTTTTAAAGGAGGCGAAATAAAATACATGATTGTTGGCATTTTATTTGAAAAAATTCAAGATAAAGATTTTCCTGCTGGTTATTATTATGCACATATACCCTCACTCGGTTTGACAACACACGGATTTGGAATTGAAGGAGCTATCGAGGCGGCGAAAGATTTAATTAGTCTTTGGATGGCTGAAAAAAAAGCCAATGATGAAACCTTCAATATTTCACCTGAGTTATTGTATTCAACCATAGAGATCAATGAAAATGCCATACAAAGCGCGTGAAGTTTTGGCAAAGTTACATCGGGCGGGGTTTGAAAGCAAAAGGCAGTCTGGTTCGCATGTTGTTTTGCGCCATCCTGATGGTAGACAAACTTATGTTGCTGTTCACACGGGCGATGTACCGGCGGGAACATTGCGAAGTATTTTGAAACAAGCAGGTTTAACCATGACAGATTTCAATAATTTGTAAAACCAGCGTCCCACGCACCTTAACTTTAGTTAGTTGGTGCGTGCACCCTACCACTTCGGGGAAATCTTTTGTTGAAATTACCGTCGTACTTATTTTTTGACTGCACCCGATTATTCCAAAAGAGGGACAATCCATTAAAGAAGAAAACCCCAGAACAAATTAAGAAAGCTCTCGCCGGCTCACTAGGTGCCTTAATGTCTCATGCGAATTTAGTTAAAGCTGACTTAACAGAGGCACAATGTATGACAGCCGATTTTAGGTATGCTGACTTGAGAAATTGCAAACTCAATAAGTCAGCACCTATCTTTGCTGATTTTAGTGAGACAGACCTTCAAAGTGCTGATTTGGCTCAGGCAGACATTTTTGGTGCGGTTTTCAAAGGCTCTAATTTGAAAGGTACTGTCATGCTTTGCCGTCGGTTATTCGAGCCTCATTAGAAGGGGCTATTTTTGACAATTCTACTGTTTGGCCTGATGGTTACGAGCCAGAAAAGCATGGAGCCATTAGAATCAATTATTAAGTAATCATTTTATTGTCCTTTAAGTTCCATTTGATAGTTTTCTAGTGTTTGCTGGGTACATGAAAAGGGGTGTACTTGAATAAGTCTTTTCCAATCATTGATATTTTGATCATCAATAAGGACTTGTGGTTTAGGGAGAAAAGCCGTAAAAATATCGGCTATTCCAAATTCTGCGGCGCTTTTTTGAGCATAATCAGCACCGCCAGAACTCCAACAATAAATATTAGCACCTTGCTTTTTGAGAGTTTTTAGATGTTCAATCGTTGCAGGTATTGGAATTCGTTTAGTGCCAATGCTACGGACAAAGGTGTCATCAACATCGACAAAAATATTAATGGGTTTTAACATGTGGTTAACTATATATAGACTGTCTTTTAATGACACCAAATTAAAAAACGCTTGTCAAACATAAATAAAAAATAAATATGTATCTATTCTGAAGCTATTTTAAAAATGAGAGTCAAATTTGCTTTATTCTCCTTGGAACACATTAGCATATATAAGAATTTAAATTAAGCTATTTTAGAAATGAGGGTAATTTTTAAGGTGATTTAAAAAATGAGACTAAAAAGACAGAGCCTAATAAAATCAAGGCT
>LUTY01002950.1 GCA_001640045.1 Candidatus Thiomargarita nelsonii
AGAACGCCTGCGGGGGATCAGACGGTGGTGGTGTTGTATGAGCGTTTGGGGGATCGATAGCACAAACAAACTAACCCTTATATGAACATTGACAAAAAAATCGCTAAACAAGCTCCTCCATGAGACGCTTTCAACTCAATATGAAATTAACAAATTCCTAAAAAACAAAGCAAAAGAAAAAGGAATTGAACCGTGATGCCATCCGCGCCAATCGTCAAAATATCCGCTAACCCTTTACGGTCAATCTGATAACGTCGGTAATCTTCTTCAGTTTCCAAGACGAGCAGCGAAGTATAGGGAGAAAGTACCCGCTCTTTGACGGATAGCGCTATGATTTCATTATGAAAAGCATTTTTCATATCGATGTCTTGGGCTTGATCTTCCATGTCCAAGAGTTTGTCGATACGTGCCCGCACCCATTCGCGCTTGAGTAAAATGGGATTAGCTGGTTTGCCGGTTAATTGCCAGTTTTTGTCCCCAACGCTAATATTAATCTCTTTTTGAGTAGATGGGCTGGATATTTCAGCAAAAACGATAAGTGGCTCATTTGTCTGTAACGCTTCAACTTTTTCCGGCCAATACCAGCTTGAGCCGGAGACTTTGATAGGTATATCGGCATAAACAGATGTGGTGAGTTTGCGAATGATGTGGGCATCGCTTAGTGTCAGTGGGGCAACAATGCCTGGCGATTTGCCGGCTTTAGCCAAGTGACGTGCGATTTGTTTGTCATTATGAGTGGATGGGATCAAAATATCGACTCTTTCTAAGCCATTAATCGTGGAAAGTTGCGCTGCCAGTTGCGCTCCTGAGCTTTCTCCCGCTGTGATGACGGCATCTGAAATCAGCAGTAGCCGCGTTTTTTCCAATTTTAACGCTTTCAAGGTGGTAATAGCGGCATCCAAGCGTGACGCACCGAGTGCGTTGTCTGGTTTGATTTGTTGAATTAAAGCTTTTTGTGCCGTGGGATTGTCGGCTTTGCCGATTTCTCTGATCTCTTGATCAAAGGTGTAAACGAGCAGTGTGCCCACTTTTAATTGGGGCAACAGCGTTTCAAGCCGTTTGAGGGTGTCTGATAAATAGGGGGCTTGCGAGGCGGAACTGTCAATTAAAATGATCAGTTGCTCAAAGCCTTGCGTGTCCGATGCGTCGGTGAAGGGGATAATTCTGGCCGCGACTAATTGTTCGCTTTGCATGGCAAGATGGCCCCCCGGTTGATAGGGCATTCTAAAATCTTCGGTGGGTTGATAATCGCGTTTTTCAATGCTGAGGACATTGCGTTGCGACATCGTGCCCGTGAAGTTGCCCAGTTGGCTGGTGCTAAAATTGTCGCTGTCATAAAAGGCTTTGATGCTGAGCTGTTTTAGCTGTGGCAAGCCTTTTAGGGGTAAAATGTATTCACTTTCTAAATCTTCTAAGCGTTGTGAGTAGGAGAGAATGAGGTGCTTTTCAGATTTAGGCTCAATCGGGAAAATCCGTGCATTAAAACGGTTGCCGCTGTCGGTTTCTAGCAATGCGGGGTCTTGGCGACGGTGCAAAAAGTCTTCATAAGCGCGACGGGCGAGTTGTTTTTCGACGATTTCGCCTTCTTGAAGCTGATCTCCGATTTTCATGGCAAAGCGGCTAATGGCGGCGTTGTCTGGTAGGGTAATTTGAAAACGGCCTTCACGCCGACGGTTTTCGGGGTTGTAAAAAACCATTTCTAGTTCTGTAAACGCTAAAAAGCCGTCTAGTGCTATTCGCGCTTGAAAGCTACGCATTTCAAGGCCGGTGCCATCAGAGGCGGTGAGTGAGATTTGGGACTCGGTGGCAGTTGCCGTTTGATTGAGTATGAGTCCTAGTAATAAGGGGATAAGTGTTGTGATCTTTTTCATTGTCTCTCCTTGGGAGTTTAAAAACAATGCCGCTCGCCTTTAGGCGACAGTTTTAGTTTAGGAACGTGCATAAAATAATTTAGTCAACTTCAAAACAAGACCTGGCAGGTTAA
>LUTY01002951.1 GCA_001640045.1 Candidatus Thiomargarita nelsonii
TGGCTTCTTCCGGCGGTAAGTCTACCGTCAATACCCCATCGACTTTTACAGTTTGAGCGGTTTTAACAAAAGTTTTATAACCCATAATTTCTACAGGGTTAAGATAACCCATCAAGACAACAGGGGTTGTTTGGTTTTGTTCCCGAAAGGTTTTTACCATGTTCAAAACATCATGTAGACTGGTGCCCGCCGCTAAGGCGCGTTCACTGGCGCGTTGAATCACGGGACCATCTGCCATCGGATCAGAAAAAGGGACGCCTAATTCAATGACATCGGCACCCGCATCAACTAAGGCATGCATTAAGGGCACTGTCAAGTTTGGAGTCGGATCGCCGGCGGTGATAAAGGGAATGAGGGCAGTGCGTTTTTGGGCGCGTAGCTTATCAAAACAGGTAGTTAAACGGCTCATATTTTAATTCCTTCAAGCGTGGCAACGGTATGAATGTCTTTGTCTCCGCGTCCCGATAGATTGATCACAATAATTTTATCTTTGTCTAGCGTCGGCGCGATTTTTTTGCAATAGGCTAAGGCATGACTGGATTCTAAGGCAGGCATAATGCCTTCCATGCGTGTTAAATCGTGAAAGGCGGCTAAAGCCTCCTCATCTGTCACTGCGACATATTTGACGCGCCCCGTATCTTTGAGCCACGCATGTTCAGGGCCCACGCCCGGATAGTCTAATCCCGCAGAAATTGAATGAGTTTCAATGATTTGTCCGTCCTGATCGCTCATCAAATAAGTCCGATTGCCATGCAATACGCCGGGTTTTCCAGCACACAAGGGGGCCGCATGATGGCCGGTGTCTAAACCATCGCCAGCGGCTTCTACGCCATAGATGGCAATATCTTGTTCATCCAAAAATGGATAAAATAAGCCTATCGCATTAGAGCCTCCGCCAACACAAGCGATTAAGATATCGGGCAAGCGTCCCGTCAATACTTTAATTTGTTGGCGAGTTTCTCGCCCGATGACGGCTTGAAAGTCGCGTACCATCGCAGGATAAGGATGAGGTCCGGCAACGGTGCCAATGATGTAAAAGGTATTATCGACATGAGCCACCCAATCGCGCATGGCTTCATTGAGTGCGTCTTTTAGGGTTTTTGAGCCAGATTCTACCGTGCGAACTTCGGCACCCAAAAGGCGCATCCGGTAGACGTTGATGGCTTGACGTTTAATATCTTCGGCACCCATATAGACGACGCATTCCATGCCAAAGCGTGCCGCGACAGTGGCGGTTGCCACGCCATGTTGTCCTGCGCCTGTTTCTGCAATAATGCGGTTTTTTCCCATGCGTTTGGCGAGTAATGCTTGCCCGACGGTGTTGTTGATTTTATGGGCACCCGTATGGTTTAAATCTTCGCGCTTGAGATAGATTTGTGCGCCGCCCAAGTGTTGTGACCAACGGGCAGCGTGATACAAAGGCGAAGGGCGGCCTACAAAATGGTGTAAATCGTCATTGAGTTCGGCTAAAAAGGCGGCATTTTTTAAATAGTGTTCATAAGCTTGTCGTAGTTCCTCTAATGGCTGCATCAAAGTTTCTGGAACAAAAATTCCCCCGTAGATTCCAAAATGACCGTGTGCATCGGGTAAACTTGTCTCTTTGTGGGTGAATGATTTAATGATTGACATTGAGACTCCTCTCATAAATGCGGACATTTTTTCCGCGTCTTTAATACCTTTGGCAGATTCTACGCCACCGCTGACATCAACAGCATAAGGTGTTAAGCTGGTGATAGCTTGGCTTACATTCTCTGGCGTTAAGCCACCTGCTATGATGATGGGTTTGGATAAATGGGTTGGGACTTGTTGCCAATCAAACACTATTCCAGTGCCGCCTTTGACACCTTGTACATAGGTGTCTAATAATAAGGCTTTGGCATTAGCATAGCGTTTTGCAAAGGCTTGCACATCAACACCGGGGCGCATGCTAAATCTGCCATATCTGCTGGCGCATAAAACCAGTCAGCGGGTCCGCCTACA
>LUTY01002952.1 GCA_001640045.1 Candidatus Thiomargarita nelsonii
TTTAAAATCAATCACTTGACGATTTAGGCACCGCCACACCGATGATTGATTGGACTTCTATGCGTCACGAAACCCAATACACGAGACTATTTAGATCATGACATCACCATTAAGAGTAGGCATTGGTGGGCCAGTTGGCTCCGGAAAAACGGCATTATTAGATGGTTTGTGCAAGCGGCTACGGAATGATTATCAAGTCGCTGCCATTACCAATGATATTTATACTAAAGAAGACGCTCAATTTTTGATACGCTCCGGTGCGCTCTCTGAAGAGCGAATAGTCGGAGTGGAAACGGGCGGATGTCCCCATACGGCGATTCGTGAAGATGCGTCTATTAATTTAGCGGCTATTAGTCAGATTCGTAAAGGGGGCCCGGGTATAACGCGCTCCGATCTTTTAGTTATCAATAAGATTGATTTAGCGCCCTTGGTTGGTGCGAGTATAGAAGTGATGGAAAGGGATGCGAAAAAAATGCGGGGAGAGTTGCCGTTCCTGTTGACTAATCTGAAGATGGGGCTAGGGTTGGAAGACGTGGCTCAATTTATTGGCAGGTGGTTTAGATAATAGAGTTGTTCCCAAATAAATACGTTTCGGACGTTAAATCAAAAAGTAGTAAGGCAAGTTTTTTTTTGTGGTAAAATCCAACAGAAAAATAAGCAGGTATAGTCATCCAGATAAGTTTAACAAAGCTGAAGCTTTGGACTCCATAAAAGGCAAAATGTCAAGAAACTTGATCATTGAGTAAAAAACTTGTAGCTACTTATACTGAATTTTAATTTAATTAATGAGGTCATAATGAAAGCGCAAAGCGCAAATACAACGACTGAGTCATCTATCCAAAACGACTTTATTCGTCAAATCATCGCCGAAGATGTGAAAGCGAACAAAAATGAAGGTCAGGTAGTGACTCGTTTTCCGCCAGAGCCTAATGGCTATTTGCATATTGGTCATGCCAAATCAATTTGCTTAAATTTTGGTATTGCGGCAGAACATGAAGGCAGACAATGTTATCTCCGTTTTGATGATACCAACCCCAGTAAGGAAGAACTTGAATATGTTGAATCCATTAAAACGGATGTGCATTGGTTAGGCTATGATTGGACAGATCGCTTACGCCATTCGTCGGATTATTTTGATCAACTTTATGACTATGCCATCGCCTTGATCAAAATGGATAAAGCCTACGTTTGTAGCTTAACCACCGAACAAATCAAAGAATCTCGCGGTACTTTGCGTGAACTGGGTAAAAAGAGCCCTTATCGTGATCGTTCAATCTCGGAAAATCTGGATTTGTTTGAACGCATGAAGGCGGGAGAATTTGCTGATGGTGAACATGTTTTACGGGCAAAAATTGACATGGCTTCACCTAATATTAACATGCGGGATCCGATCATTTATCGCATTAAAAAAATGCCGCACCAGATGACAGGCGATAAATGGTGTATTTATCCCATGTATGATTTTACCCATTGCCTTTCCGACGCAATTGAAGGCATTACTCACTCTTTGTGTACTTTAGAGTTTGAAGATCACCGCCCATTATATGATTGGGTATTGGATACGTTAAATACACCGTGTCATCCACAACAGATAGAATTTGCCCGCTTATCGCTGAATTATACGGTCCTGAGTAAGCGTAAATTACAGGAACTGGTTGAAAATAATCTGGTTAGCGGTTGGGATGATCCACGTATGCCAACCTTGAGTGGGATGCGAAGACGGGGCTATACACCTTCCGCCATCAGAGACTTTTGTGATCGCATTGGCGTCACAAGAAAAAATACCCAAATTGAAATGGGAGCGTTAGAAAATTGTATTCGTCAAGATTTAGAGGCAAAAGCCGTCCGCGTGATGGCGGTATTAAAACCTTTGCGGGTGGTGATTGAAAATTACCCTGAAGATCAAGTTGAACAGCTAGATGCGCCTAATCATCCAGATTATGCCAGTATGGGCACTCATCAAGTGCCTTTTTCACG
>LUTY01002953.1 GCA_001640045.1 Candidatus Thiomargarita nelsonii
TGCACTTGAGCATCGTTATTTATGTAAAGGACTTATTGCTAAATATCGCTATTGCATAGAGCAAAGTGTCCCATATTACAATATTGCGTACAACTAATAGATTCGCCGCCATGAAACAAGCATACATAGTAACCGACAGTAAAACTGAGTTAGAGATACTCAAAAAATTACTTCCAGAGCCTATAAAGAAAAATATTGAGTTTGTTGTAGTCGCTTCTAGTTCTGCATCGTCTGTGTCTAGTTCAATTTTGATGGCTAAACGATTACCAGTGGTGTTGGTTATTGATGCCCATACAGATGATGAATCAATGATTTCTGAGCGGCAAGACACTCTACAATATTTGCTACGCCAAACGGCTGCGTATGTACCATTTAAAGTTTTATTTGCTGTTCCCACTATAGAAACAATATTTTTTCAAGATAAATCCCTGCTTGAGCAAATTATCAATCATAAATTCACAGAAATAGAATGGGAACTCGCTAAGTACCATCCTAAAAAATCTTTGACTTATTTTTTAGGCGAAAATCCATTGTCGAAAATAGTCAACAATCTGACGGATAAAACCATTAACGTTTTGCAAAAACACCCATTTATCATTGAATTGGTTGAATTTTTATCATCAGTCATTGATAAAAAAATGATAACTGATAACTGATTAGGAACTCACACATGTCAACACGTATGTCAAAACCGAATGCCTCAACTTTATTGTCAGAAGAATCCTGTGCAGCGATTGATCGTTGGATAGCCAAATATCCACCCGATCAAAAACAATCAGCGGTGATGGGCGCCTTAAGCGTTGTCCAAGAAGCCAACGGCGGTTCCTTGACGACAGAATTGATGGACGCAGTAGCGGATTACTTAGAAATGCAGCCCATTGCCGTTTATGAAGTCGCCACATTTTATTCTATGTATGAACTCAAGCCAGTGGGGCGGCATAAACTCTGTGTTTGTACCAATGTTTCCTGTATGCTCCGTGGCTCTGATGACATTGTTGCCCACTTAAAAAATAAATTAGGGATTGACTTTAAAGAAACGACAGCTGATAAAAAATTCAGCCTGAAAGAGGTTGAATGTTTAGGCGCGTGTGGGGGAGCTCCGATGATGCAAATTGGGCGGGAGTATTACGAAAATCTTACGCCTGAAAAGCTGGATGAGATTTTGGCGAAGTTGGATTAATGGTTGAGTGAGGGCGCAAAAAGATGCGCCTGCTCTAAACTATTTTGGGAATTCAAATGTTTAAGAACCCTATTTGAATATAAGCAAAGATAGTGATAAACCGCTAAAAAAATATAATATGAGATAATTTTGATTTAACTCTTAGTTCGACGTTTTTTGTCGTGATGGTGAGTACAACTAATGCTCAACAACGAATAAAAACCAAACCTTCAAAATTTAAGATCATCACTATTCTCAAATCATCCCAAGGTTTGTTAGACTGTCGTGTTTGATGAATCACAGGTTTTGTTAGCACCAATTAACTTGGCTGTGTTGAAGGTTTTATTCGTTGTTGAGCATTAGCTGTACTTACCACTGCGACAAAAACGTAGAACTAAGAGTTTAACTTCGCATTCTTCGCCATCCAGCAATTCATGTTAATTGAACTTTTAGGAATGATTTATGGCAAATGAACTTTGTTTTAAAAACATACATTTAGATAAAATATGGACGCTCCCTGTCTATGAAAGCACAGGCGGCTACAAAGCCTTGCGTAAAGTTTTAGCCGAAAAAACGCCACCCAAAGACATTATTGACCAATTAAAAGCCTCAGCTTTACGTGGGCGTGGCGGTGCCGGATTTTCCGCTGGTTTAAAATGGAGCTTCATGTTAGGAGTGCGCGACAAGCCGGTACAAAAATACTTGACGTGTAACTCTGACGAAGGAGAGCCAGGCACCTTTAAAGATCGCGATATTTTGCGTGGTGGGCAACATAAAGTAACAAAAAAAATGAGCTTTTTTCTATCCAAACTTCTGCC
>LUTY01002954.1 GCA_001640045.1 Candidatus Thiomargarita nelsonii
CAGAGGGTTTGGTACTAACCTTAGTTGTCAGTGGCGAAAGCCCTAGTTATTTAACAGTTGACAAGAAGTAACAAATACGTTAATGCAAACTTAGTTTAGTTTGTACTAGAGGAGCCGTATGAGTTAGAAATTCTCATGTACGGTTTTGAAGACTGGCTTTATAGGGTGTATTCCATAAGACACTATGAAATCGGCAGGAAGGTAGTGACCTATATCGCCAAGTTTAACGGTAGACGGCTGAAATCGATAAATGCTTATTACAATAAACGCAAAGCCAAAATACAATCAACACTAGAAAAAACGAGAGGCAGGAAATGGTCGCGCCAACTTCAAAATCTCACCAATCGGCGTAATGCCGCCGTGAATGATTACATGCATCGGGCCACAGCTGTGGTGGTGAAAACTTGTGTTGAAAACCAGATTTCAAAAGTGGTTGTGGGTGACATTACCAAATCACTTAACCGCATTAACTTGGGCAAAAAGACCAACCAAAACTTTGTCAATTTAGCTTTGGGCCAGTTTATCGACAAATTGTCGTATAAACTTGGGTCACATGGAATTAGACTTGAGGTGACAGACGAAAGCTATTCAAGTAAGGCCAGTTTTGTGGATGGGGATAAAATGCCCAAGAGGTATAATCCGAAGGCGAAAAAGAAGCCGGTTTTTAGTGGTACACGAGTTAAACGAGGTTTATATAAAACAAAACGGCTGATGGCAAATTATTGAACGCGGATGCTAACGGAGCCTACAACATTTTGAGGAAAAATGAGCCGGAATTTTCGTTTCAAAAATTGGTAGAAAAAGTCTCAACCTCGATAACCGAATGGTTACATCCAACTAGGCGAATTTTTGTCATTAAGTAACCCTAAGCTTCGGCGAGGGGATAATGGGTTGATCGCTCCCGTGTTCGGATTTATCTGACATGTATATACATGTTGATACTTCACAATAGAATTGATATCTAGATACGGGTATTACAAACTTTGCACGCCATCATGTTCACTATTTATACGGAACAGAAACATGAGGCAAATTTTTGTAGATACAGCAGCATTCATTGCATTAGGCAATCAGCGTGACGACTTACATAAACAAGCGCGTCACGTACAAAAACAATTGGCAAAACTGCCAGTACAATTTGTGACGACGAATTTAGTGATTGCAGCTTTTAGTTCAATAAAATTGCGTACCATAGCCATAACAACTGTAGAAACTATTTTTGTTTCCAAACGTTGGCAATATATCCACATTGATGAAAATTTAATGCAGCAAAGCTAGGTTTTGTATAAAAAAATGAAAGATATAAATTCCACAAGCCGTTATGGACAAATTACTCAGTAGTTTTCCTAGCCATTTTAGAAATAAAAGGAGTGAAAATCAGTGCGGTTACTCCACCCACTATGAGATGAAACATCACGTTCAAAATCCCTTTTGGCGGGCTTGGAAAGTCATTAAACCATGACGGTATTTCAAATAAGGGCAACTGAACCATCTCAAAAAAATGCGAAACCAAATCAATCAAATTAGGTGGATCAGGTATCACCGTTGCCGAAATCGCACCCGTTCCTACAGCCGCCCCAATGAAAGTAATCAAAAATTCAAATTTCCGAGCCCGAATAGATAATCAAGGTAAATATTCATTTGTTGTTGATGATGTTGACAAGTCTTAGCGTGGAAATCGTCTAAAAATGTCAAGTCATCTGTTGATAGACTCAGCTCACGAATATGCCCTAACCACTTCACATAATTAGTCATGTTAGTTTGAATAGTGGTGCGATGATCGTCTAAATCACGGAGGTGACGCGCATATTCAAAGGTATCGTCTGATGTATTATTGAGTACAGTTTCTAACGATTTTAAACGTTTTTCTTGTGCTTTTGGCAATTGATGCAACTGTTGACTTTTATTATCAAGTGCCTGGTAAATTTGACGGGCTAAATGATTACTTTGGTATGCTTGATGATAGGCAAACAAA
>LUTY01002955.1 GCA_001640045.1 Candidatus Thiomargarita nelsonii
CTTTTTTTAGGACGGCTCGATAACAATCTAACGCCGTCCCCTCTTTGCCGGTTGTGAGGCGCTTGGCTTGAAAATGCGCTTGACATTCTTGCAGCAGTTCAGCCACATTTTGAGTTGCTGTGCTTGAAGCGTACCATGGGCGCGATTGAGCTTGCTGAGGGGCTTGTGCTAAAAGGGTTTTCAGCCTCACTTTTGTTATCGGCTCAATCTCTGTCTGTGTCATCAGTACCAATGCCTCATTGAGATGATACTTGAGTAAATTTTTTTGTACCTCAGGCATTTGCAGCACTTCTTTTTGTAAATCGGGCGCAATTGTCAGTTGAATGAGCCTTTTCATCACTTTTTGATTATCATAGTCTGTGAGATCGGCAATGATATTTTGGCGTTGTTGATGAAGAGCTAAGCGTTTTTGGAGTAGCTCACGTTGTTCTGAAGATTCAGGCAGTAGATTTTGCCAATCTAACAGTAAGGTTTCTGCGTGTTCATAGTTTTTCTCTATCAAAGCTTGTTTGATTTCATCAGCATACATTGTTGGTAGATTGGAATCCGTGGGTAAGCGATGCTCAATGCCGACTCGCTCGATTTTTTGCCGTGCCTCTACCATACAGTGCGTTCTTTCAAGTAAGGGTGCCAGCGTTTGCTCTAGGCATTCCGTATATTTTTGAATTAAAAGGGCTAATCGCTGTTGTTTTTTATCTTGGATGTCTTGATACTTATCAGTCCATTCTTTTGAATGGGGATATGCATTTTTGAGTGTGTCTAACATCAAAACCGCCTGCTTGAAATTATCGCGTTCAACTTCAACATCTATTTGCTCGTAATAATAAGCCATCAAGGTGCGATAAACTAATTCGGCATTTAAAATCTCGCCTTCAATCGCATCGTCATAAGTCTCTGATATGACAGAGAGTGGATTCTCAGTCTGTTGGATATAAAAGCGAACCAGTGCGTTTTTAACCTCTTCATCTTCGAGAATTGGTTTTTGGGTTTCAGGTGCTGAGCGTTCTAAAGTTTTAATGGCGGTTTCATCGCCTTGCAAGATGGCTGCCGTGATTTCTTGATGGTTTTGCCATTGACCAAACTGCTCCACAACAGAAATAACGGCGACTGTTATGGCTGAGACGATCAGGGCAAATAGCCCCATTAAAATAATAGGAAATTTTTGAGTAGGTTTCATGTTTTTCAGTTATCAGTTATCAAATGCAAGAAATAAACGTCTGTCTATATAAAAATGCGTTGTTATTTATTATATTATATATCTAATACCAGATGTTTATCTCGAAAATCTAATAGACTAACAAACAACATACTGGTATATAGTATAGGAGTCCAAGATTTATCTTGGACATCCAAGATAAAATTTATTCCAAAAAAAGTTAATTTAATTGATGGAGGATTTAAAGGCTCGCACAAACTAGAATTCTTTTCGCCCGTAAGGCATTCGCGTAATAATAATAGATTAGGGGAATGTAGGGCGGTATGTAATTTACGGGCAAAGACCTCGAAGGGGTCAATAATGAAATCGGTGCCAAAGGAGTCCATATTGGCTGCGGCATCATGAGAGTCGACTCGACCAATGATCGTTAATTTAGGTTTAAGGAGTTTAACAGTGATCGCAATATGTAAATTAGCTAAATTATCATTGGTGATAGCAACGACTCCATTACAAGAAGGATTTTTCAAGCCGCCTTCAACCAGATGGAGGGGCTGACTGGCATCGGCACAAAACTTGGGGACATAAATGGGGTAATTTTCCATCATTAAAACATTGATGCGTTCTTGCTTTTTTTCTATTACCACGGTACGCATAAAGCGTTCTTCCAAGGCGCTGACCAGGGCTTGCCCCGTATCTCCGTAACCACAAATTAAATAAAAAGGTTCATGAATATTAGCTACAGTGCGAGCAAAGCGGCTTTCAGTCATGGCACGCCGCAGGGCTTCATCTTGTAAGAGGGACAGTAGGGCACCGATAGC
>LUTY01002956.1 GCA_001640045.1 Candidatus Thiomargarita nelsonii
GAACAATCACTCAATCATCACACGAGCTATGAATATGCCGAAATCTTTGAAAATTTAGGTATTAATTTATAAGGGAGCCGAATAAGAAGGCGACAAACCTGACAGGTGTCAAAAACCTGTCAGGTTAAATTTTCCGGTTTATCATAATGACCTGCCAGGTTTTGGATACCTGGCAGGTCTGATTTGGGGGCTTAACTTAATGACATTGAGTTTTAAACCCCCTCTGAGCCAATATCATCTTTTTCTAAACCATCTATGGGTTCATATACCAATAAATGTGTAGTACCCTGAGTTTGATTTCCCCGACAGGCTGCTAGTGGGCAAATTTTTCTGGTAAAAAAATTTCCGGGAAAATAATTTTCACATTTCTTACACCTATACCGGACTTTATACTGATAACTCTTTGGAGAATAAAGCATTCTCTTTTTTATCCGCCGACTAATTTTTGGATTGAACGGCTTTTCGCAGCGTGGACACTTGTCTCTTTCAAACTCGGTATCACATAAATTTCCATCGGGGATAGTTTCTTGACATTTTTTGAATTCCATATCCCCCTTGTTTAATAATCCATCTTCTTCTAGTATCGGATAATACATGCCTTGACTAAAGTAGCCGACACGGGGGATTCTGCTCTGATCAGGCTCCGTGCTGGCAGCCGACCCTTGTATCGCGATTTGGAGAAAAACGTAAAGATTTCCTTTTTGAGGCTCCCATTCTGACAAGGCATGATAGCGTTGATAGTTTGGTTGTCCATTTTGGTAATTTCCACGAATCAGTTGCATTGCAATTAGTGGTGCATCTTGTATTTCTTCAGAATCCGAACGTCGCTGAAAATCTCTCACACCACCTGGCCCAGGTCCGTGATAAGCAAGGGCATTACAGGCCTGCTGGATTTTATCCGATAACAAGTCTTTCATAGCCATTAACGCGCCAAGCCAAAGCCCATCCCATCCCTTTTTACCTTTAATATCTCGTCGCCACCCACACCCGTATGCAATGGCAAACTCAACAGCTCGCCGAATTCGCTCATCCTTATCTGGGATTTCGCTTTTTAATAGAACATAGAGATCATCGAGATGAGGTTTTATCTCATCAGGGGAGGGACCAAACTTTCGCTTTTCTGGCCCAAGAACGCACATAGCAATTGCCAAAACAATTTCATCTTCATTACCGGTTGCTGTGATGTCGCGCCGCAGTAAATCAAATTGATTTGGATCGGTAATCTTAAATTCAGGATTTTTCTTTAGCCATTCATGGACTTGTGAACATAACGAGTCACACATAAACTCACCTGTTTTTTATTCATTATTTAATTACTTATTAATCAATTAGTTATCATAAAATGACTCAAGTGATGATCTAAATACAATTAACAGAGTACTACATTTTCTGTAAATCGAGTTTGGATATTTTTACTCAAGCAAATTAATTTAAATTTACACTGGGTACTACATCAATAATATAGAAAGGAGGTAGTGCTAGTGAAAATTTTAGATGTTAATACATCTGTTAATAATAATAACAGAATTTAATTTCTATTTATCTATTATTTTAAAGTCAATAATTTTTTTATTTTAGATTCTATGGGAGATATAACATGTTTACTTATGATTATGGCGTCGTCACGCTGAACGGCGTGATATGGGAAATAATTCCAGATCCTTCCGTCGAGGAGATCATACTCAAAGACACAAACTCGGATGAATTATTTCAGTTTGGGAAGGAAAATTTTAGTGATTTGGTCAACCGTTTCAGCAGAGATATTTTGTCATTAGTCTGGCTGTTTAACACCTATTTTTGGGGAAATCAAATATTGTCTCGAATAGTTGACTTGTTTAGTAAGAAAACGGGTGCTCGCTTGACGACTGATCATCACAGTTTTGATGAAAAAAATGCTTTAGTTCAATTAGTGGTTGAACAATCACTCAATCATCACACGAGCTATGAATATGCCGAAATCTTTGAAAATTTAG
>LUTY01002957.1 GCA_001640045.1 Candidatus Thiomargarita nelsonii
TCCTAAAATTGGAATCGCCTTATCAGGCGGCGGGGCACGGGGCATTGCACACGTCGGCGTATTAAAAGCCTTAGAAGAACTCCATGTGCCTATTGATTACATCGCCGGCACCAGCATGGGCAGCATTGCCGCCGGATTATATGCCAGCGGCTTATCCAGCCAAGACTTACAGCATGCCGTCGAATCGATCAACTGGAATAATATGTTGAATTTAAATGTTAATCGGAAAGATCTGTCTTATCGTGAAAAACAAAATCAACGGCGTTTATTTCAAGTCGATATTGGATTAGATAAAGATTTCAGTTTAGCGACTTCTTCTGGCGTTGTCGGAGGACAAAACTTATTTTTAGCACTAAAACGACTAACCAAAGACATCCATTTAGACGATTTTTCTGATCTACCTATACCATTTAAAGCGGTTGCCGTTGATGTCAACACTGCCGAAACTTATTGGATAGAAAAAGGAGATCTTGCCTTAGCCTTGCGAGCCTCAATGGCAGTACCACTTGTCTTTGCACCCGTCGAGATTGATGGACATTTACTCGTAGATGGCGGCATACTCAATAACTTGCCGGTTGACGTAGTACGAGCGATGGGTGCCGATATTGTGATAGCTGTTAATATTTCTGAGCCCTTAAAAGAAATCAAATCAAATAGCTCATTTTTAACAATGGCAGCACAATCTCTGGATACTGCATTGATTCAAAATACGCGGCGTGCTTTGAAAAATGCCGACATTATCATTACACCAAATCTTGAAGGCTACGGTCCTGCCGATTTTAATAAAGGGACTGAAATGATAGCTAAAGGCTACGAAGCCGTCATCAAAAAATCTTATTTATTTAAAGGTATTAGCATCAAACCGGCGGCATTCGCCCGTTATCGTGCGGCGGTGACTGCTAAAATTCCCCCAAGCTCAGATAACATTACTCCAAGTTTCCTCAAATTTACGGGTAACCAACGCACCAGCAATATTGCTTTACAGGCCAAATTGAAGAATTTGATTGGCCATCAATTAAATATCGAAGATATTGAACTGGAAACGAATCGACTCATGGCTTTGAATGATTTTGAACAAATCACCTACCGAATTATTGACAATGAACGAGGAGAAAGGGGATTATTGTTCAATGTGCGTGAAAAAGCTTGGGGGCCTAGTTATTTTCGTTTAGGACTCAATGCGAGGACAAATTTTGAGGACAAACTGGATTTCAAGATATTGTTACGCCATGAACGCTTAAATATTAATCACTTGGGTGCAGAATGGGTGACAGAATTAAGCATTGGCTCTGATTATGGCTTGTTTACTGAATTTTATCAGCCCTTAGATTATCAGAGACAATTTTTCATCTCACCTTATGCCGATTTTCAGCGCTCGTTTATCGATGTTTTTAAAAATAAGCGTGGGATTGGCGAGTATGACTTAAAGCGTTTCTCTTTTGGCATTGATGTCGGCATGAATTTTGAAAATGTAGCAGAATTGCGTGCTGGACTTTTATATAATAACCTACAAGCTGATTTACGGTTTGGTGACCCTAATGTGCTGTCCACAGGATCGAACCAAGAAAGTTTATTCAAACTTCAGTTTGGCTACGATAGCTTGGATGATGATATATTTCCCAAACGCGGCACACGTATTAACCTCACTGGAGAATTTTACGAAAAGTTTATCGGCTCAGAACAAAATTACCCAAAAATGACATTTTCTGTTCGTCGAATGCTGCCCGCCAATGACTACCTGACATGGTTGGCAGAAGCCAATTTGTTCACATTTTTTGACGCAACGCCACCTGAATATCAAAGTTTTTCAATCGGCGGTTTAAACTACTTAGCGGGTTATCCTGAAGGCGATATTGGTGGTAAACACGCATTATTTTTAGGGATTGGTGGATTATTCAATCCTGGCAATCAGAATTCGGAGAGCCCCTTTGCTGTCAGATGGCTGGGCTTGCTACATGCTGGCAATGCTTGGG
>LUTY01002958.1 GCA_001640045.1 Candidatus Thiomargarita nelsonii
AAGTGGGACAATTGACAAAGTCCGAGCGCGGCACGTAATTCATCCATTCTATAATTATATCCCAAAGTCGTGACATCGTAAGAATACGCATGGCCAACATGTCGATCAAGAGTACCCGTGGTCATACCATGACTACGCATGGCGCGAATCTTTTCCAAAACAGCCGAGCGACGCGCCAAAACCATACCCCCTTCTGCCGTTGTCATATTCTTATTGCTAAAAAAACTGAAAGCGGCGGCATCTCCCACTTGTCCCACCGTTTCTATTCCCGGCGCATGTGCTGCGTCTTCAACCAAAAACAGTTGATGGCGATCAGCAAACTCACGCCAACGGGCAAGATCAACGAGATAACCCCCATAATGCATGACAATCACCGCTTTAGTCTTATCGGTGAGATTGCGCTGAGCGTCTTCAAGCGAAATATGGGGGCGCTCTAAAGAATCAATGTCAACAAACACGGGCGTGGCACCCACATATAACACTGCATTTACTGTGGCGACAAAAGTCAAGGAAGGTACCAAAACTTCATCACCCTGCCCCACGCCCAAAGCCGCTAAGCTCAAGTGCAAACCCGCTGTACAAGAGCTGACTGCCACAGCCTCCATCTCTCCGTGCATCTCTGCAAAGGCTTTTTCAAAGGCTTTAACCTGATCACCCATGGTCAGCCAGCCACTCTCAATCACCGCTGACAATGCTTGTTTTTCCTCTTCTCCCAGCACAGGTTCCGCTAATGAAATCATATCGTTATACACCCAACATTGAAATATTATTCTCTTGGAACATTTCTTGTGCCCGTTGAAAATCTTCGGGACGACCAATATCCATCCAGGAACCTTCATGCCGATAGATATGCACGTTTCGTTTCTTCTCCAGCATACTATACATCAAATCATCAAAACCAAAAGGGACACCTTTGGGTATCATTTCAAGAATACCAGGTTCCATACAATAAATGCCCATACTCACCTGATAATTGAATGAGGGCTTTTCATAAAAAGCCGTCACACGCTCCCCTTCCGTTTCAATCACTCCCAAATCCACTTTGACATTTTTATTGGTCACACCCACTGTCAACAAATCTCCGTGCTTGCGATGAAACTGAGAAAAAGCGCGTAAATCCATATCCGTTATCAAATCGCCATTCAATACGAGAAAAGTTTCATCAAGCTGATCACGGATTAAATCCAAGGCGCCAACGGTTCCAAGCGGTTCAGTTTCTTCACTGTAAATAATTTCACAATCCCACTGCCGCCCGTCCCCACAGAGGGAACGAATTAAGTGGCCTAAATAGCCTGTGGTAATATAAATCTGTCGAATACCATTGCGCCGTAGCCATTTCAACAATATTTCAATGACGGGTAGTTCTCCTACTGGCATCAATGGTTTTGGTAAGACTAAGGTATAAGGTCTTAAACGTGTGCCTTTGCCGCCGGCTTGTATTACTGCTTTCATTTTTTTCTCAAGTTAAATTCGACGCGGAGCGTCGAGGCAGGCATTCCCACGCAGAGCGTGGGAACGAGAAGAATCCATTCTGATAAGCCGGCTCAGCAGAAATATATTCTCGTTCCCACGCTCTGCGTGGGAATGCCTGTAGCGACGCTCCGCGTCGCGTGTTAAAAAGTTGCACATCGTGTTAACTACATATTATAAATATCTGATTTATACTTATGCAAATATTCTTTCATCCAAGCCACAGTCTCCTCTAAACCCTGCCGTAAAGAATATTCGGGTTGCCATCCCAACAAGGATCGCGCCTGGCAAACCTAGCAAACGTTGCCAATTCACAACCCCGATCAAACTCACCCAGACTCCACGAAATATCCATACTAAATCACCAACACAATTGGCTTTACTAAAATATTCTAAATCTTGCTTAGCTTTCTGGGGAAAAAGAACGCTACGATAAAATTCTTCAGGAGCTTGATCGTGGGGATATAATTCCGCTTCATTCCGAAAAGCAATTTGGTTAGGG
>LUTY01002959.1 GCA_001640045.1 Candidatus Thiomargarita nelsonii
TCGATTTTTTTTTTGTTTTTGGGGTTTTTGGGGTTTTTGAGGTTGGATTTAACCACCAATCAGCACGAATGACTCATCAATTCGCTTAGCTTGAGATGAGTTGTACTCAGAGCGGGTATGAGTACAACTAATTGAGAAATAAACGAAACGAAGTAACGAAGTCATTAAAAATGGCTCCAGAATTAAATTCGTTTATTTACTTCGTTACTTTATTTCTCAATTAGTTGTACTCATTTCCAGGATTCGGTACTTATTGTATAGATTTCGTAAACTCAAATACGAGGAAGTGATTGCCATGTTAATTTAAGATAACTTATTGATTTTTTTTAGGAGTCCAAGATTTATCTTGGACGTCCAAGATAAATCTTGGACTCCAAAATACCACCACGACAAAAAATTAAAGTCGCACCGTTTCCACCCAAACTTGTTTACCGTCAACCACGACACCGATTCCCCAGATAGGTTTGACGCCCCAAAACGCTGTCAACGCGACTACGTGAAGCATTAGTCCCCGCGCTGGCAGTGAAAACGGAAGAACGTCCTCAAACGGTAGCAGAATGGCAGGAGAGGCTTTGGGATAAACCGTCACCAACTCCGATCCCTCAACCAGCCCCGGCTCCAAAATCCAAAATGAAATGGCTTTGGGGCGGTGTTGGGCTATTGTTTTTTATGATTGTTGTGGTGGGGTTATTAAATAATAAAAGTGATAATCCGCAAGAAGCTAAGGAGAGATTGGCTCAATTGGATAAGAAACCGGGGAAAGTGTTTCGTGACCGTTTACAGGATGGTAGTTTGGGGCCAGAAATGGTGTGGATTCCGGCGGGAAGTTTTCGCATGGGGGATATGAACGTTACCGTTACTTCGTTTCAGGGCGGGGGTGATGGTGACGAAAAACCGGTGCATGAAGTGTCGGTGAGTGGTTTTGCGATGGGAAAGTATGAGGTGACGTTTGCGGAATATGATAAGTTTGCTGAAGCGACGGGTAGAGAAAAGCCCTCAGATGAAGGCTGGGGGCGTGGCAATCGTCCGGTGATTTATGTGTCTTGGCGTGATGCAGTGGCTTATACGGAGTGGTTAAGTGAACAAACGGGTCAAAAGTATCGTTTGCCGACTGAAGCCCAATGGGAATACGCCGCGCGGGCTGGAACGGAAACGAAATATTGGTGGGGTAACGAAATTGGCACTAATAGAGCGAATTGTGATGGTTGTGGTAGCCGTTGGGATGATAAACAAACGGCACCGGTAGGTTCTTTCGCACCGAATCCGTTTGGTTTGTATGATACTGCGGGGAACGTATGGGAGTGGCTCTGTTCTGAGTATGAAAGTCAATCTAGTGGGAAAGAACGTCTGTGTGCAAAAAAGATTAATGAAAACAGCCGTTTGTCCTTGCGTGGCGGCTCGTGGAACGTCGACTCGTCGGGGTTGCGCTCGGCTTTCCGCATCGTCAGGAGGCCGACTGGCCGCCACGGCGTTGTGGGCTTGCGGCTCGCCAGGCTATAACCCTTTATTATTTATCACTTTTACTCTTTTGGTTTTTTGATTTTTTTCTTTTATTTTTTTGTTTTTTTTTTATTTATTTTTTTTTATTTAGTACAACGGATTGACGGAATAAACTGATTTTAAAATAAAATATAGCTATAAAGAGGAAAAGTGCGGGGGTCTGGGGGCAGCGCCCCCAGATCGTTTTTTAGGGGTGAATAGAAATTTAGGAGGTCTATATATATGCAAGGATGGATAGCTTGGACAGGATTTTATATATATGAGGTTGAGCCTAGCGTTTAGTTAGTTATGAGTACAACTAATTAGGAAATAAACGAATTAAATGATTGGAGCTAGTGATTGAGTCTGTGGTTTTTAATTCGTTTATTTCTCAATTAGTTGTACTTAGAGCTAGTACAACGGATTTGGGGATAGGATTGAGAGGGTGGTTTTTAATTCGTCTATTTCTCAATTAGTTGTACTTAG
>LUTY01002970.1 GCA_001640045.1 Candidatus Thiomargarita nelsonii
AATCGTTTTTTTAGTCTATAATATTGCGAAAGACTAACTGGCGTTTCGTGGCTTATAAAATATTTCTCTGCGGACAAATTGGAACTCTCAACCTTTTTGAAAAGTTGAAGAATTTCCTTTTGTCTATTGCTTTTGTTTGTAGTCAACGGGTTACCTTTTTAATGAGGCTAAATTTTCATCATTATAATAAAGCAATTGAAACCAAGAATCAAATTATTTCGCCTTTAATTTTACCTTTTTTAAATTTAGCCGATACTCATGTAATACTAAAGAATTCGCGGATGCCCAAGCACTAACCATATGTATCGCTTTTTTGTTAGAACTCGTCTCGTGAGAACGACGTAGTGTTTTTCCGTCAACAGCAACAACTTCCCCATCAAATAGCTCTGATATAGATTCTGTCCAAGACGTGAAACTAGCTTCAAACTTCCTTGAGGCCAGTTTTCTGAATACATCAGTAAAGGTGTCATGAGAAGGAACTCCATTTGGAAGTTCTAAAAAACCTCGAAACCATTCCTTTTTTGCTTTACCAAATTTTTCGACGGCTACCCAACTATCTGCACCACATATTATGGCACAAATTGCTATGATTAAAATATCAATAAATTTATGGCGTTGGTTTGCCGTTTTGCGTCGAGGATCAGGTAAAGATTCAAAATGTTCTTCAATAACTTTGGTCAAGTTTTGTGACATAATTAATAAGCTCTCTTTTTTGTTTTCCTTAGCTTTTTAATATTATAATATTCTTTGACATGAAAAGCTAGAGGGCGCATTTCCAGTTTCATGGTATATTATCACACTGAATTTATTATAAATTTTTCTATAGGGTTCAATTCATCATATTTTTTTAAATCAATTTCTTACAAATTTTACCCTGAAAATGGAAATGCGCCCTAAGCTAGATAAGCTTCTATAGAGCGATAGCCCTGTTGATAGTACGGGTCAAGTTTTGGACTATCGACCCAATAATGCGCCATTAGGCAATCCTAGAGATTACAGCGCTAAGCGCGGTAAAACGTTTATAGCCGAAAAAAAATGCTGGGGTTCCCTATTAGTTGAGTACAAAACGTCTTACACCGAATTTTTCGTCTTATACGATTTCCCGAACCCGCGCCGCCAGTATGAAGTGCTGACAGGGCAAATTGAAAAAGTTGGCTATCAAACATTCGATAAATCAGGACATGAAAAAGAACGGGGGAATTATTTAAATGACAATGATTTAGGATATGATCAGATAGTTAACGATCAAGATTGGTTGCGTCAAAATCCTGATAGCACTGATCCCCCACCTCAAGTGGCTGTGAAACGGTTCAAAAAAATCCAATACAAACCGTTTCTTACATTACCAATTGAATTATTTTACACCAACGGTAGACAAAGCGTAACAGCACAATTTACACCACCCGAACCAGATTTTATGGATATACCATTGGATGAATTGCCGAAAATAACAGTCTATGAGAAACGGGTGCGCGAGCGTTTAAGAGGGGGCGCCTATGTGGAGCACATAGAAGAATTCACGTCGGTTGATGTGATGGGTAGAGTAAAAAAAGAAATGATGGAAAAAAGGTTATGATTCCACACATGGACAGATTTACACGATTGCTCGATTTATCTAGCATTCCCCAACTATGGAATGTATTTGGCTATCCTGCCGTGGATGAACTAAATACGGAATCCTTGATTTTAAGTGAGATTGAATATGAAACCAGTGAAGGTAATATTCCATTAGCCGTAGCTGAGCCGCTTGATTTTAACACCACCAGAGTTTCAAAAAATATTTCCAATAAACTTTATCCTAATTCATTGATTTATAAATTATTGTGTAATTTATATGAAAAAAAATATGCCACATTGTTAAACAACTTTTTTGAACTGGAAGTAGATCAATTTAATGGTAAATTAAGGATTTACAGCGAACCGTGGTTTGAATATTTTGAAGTGTCTCATACAGGGCCTGAATCAGTTAGTATCGGTGCAGGGGTGGTTAAGTATTTGGATCATACGGAAATCGTTGAATTTAAGAAAAGCCAAGCAACGGTTAATTATCCTATTTACAGTTTGCAAGATATTGAGTGGCAATATAATAATTTGGGAGAAGTGAATTGGAACAAAAAGGTTTTGTCAGTCAATGGAGATAATCAATATAGTGTGGCAACCATACGCTATACCAGTCGTTGTATTGAGTTTCCAGTGTCTCACCTATTAAATAATACATCGTTATTAACCCAATTTGTAATTATTGAATAATAATGGCAGAAATAAAAACTTCTCGTTGAAGGGTGCCAAAAGCGAGCGTAGGGTGCGTCCTACGCACCATCAATTCATACACATACCTTGTTAATTTCAAATCTTTTTTGAACGTCGCTTTGCGTAGTTACTTCGTTTCGGCGTGGTTGCTCTTTCCAAGGATTAATACCTTTTTCTCTTAGGCGAACCAAGTAGTCCTTGTACCTTGTCAGCAAGGCTGGCAAATTAAGTGAGGCACTGGCAAAAACATCGGTGAGTTCATCCAAAGGTGCCAGTGCGAGGATCGGCGTTTCTGAGCCGATAATCTCCTGACTTAGCGCATCATAAAGACATCGTTGAACAAATGGAGAGGTAAAACGGCAAACATCTTGCCTTTCACCGCTTGGCGACGTTTCAAGAGTTGGCTCAATAATACCATGAAGATAAAGATAATTGTGCAAGGGTTGATGAAAAAAGAAGGGAACATTCGAGGTTGTAAACAATGTGGTCAAAAAATCCTGATACGCCGGCTCTCTCGCTTTAGCAATCAGGTTTAATAAGGTATTATTAGGCTCTCTGGTTCGGGCAAAATGCCAAACAAGTTCCCAATTTTCTTCATCAAGCGTTTTATCCGCACCCGGATTATACTTTTCAGTCAGCAATTCTCCAAACCATGACACTAAACCGGGCTGTCCTTTTGTGGTTTGATAAACTTGTTCGACTACCGCCGGTTCAATTGGTTGACTGCTTTCTTCTTGATACTGTCGATATAATTCTTTGACTTCTTCCGGCGTGAAATTCGGCACTTTGAGCGATCTTTGAATATTGAACGGGGAGCCCCGTTGACTTTCAATACCTAGTACGGCTCGAACGCCAATCAGTGCCAGTCCATGGAGCCAATTGTTTTTACGGTCAAGATACAGTTCACGATACATCGTGCGTGTTTATCAAATTGTGCAACCATTAAGTCTATCAAAGCCAGTGGAATGGTATCCACTTCATCTATCAATAGGATGAGCGGACGATCCCAAAGTACCTCGGTTTTTGAGAATAGTTGACTAAAATCCTCCCAGTTTTTGGGATCAGGGTGTCCTGGCAAATGGCTCTTGATTAGCCTGCCAAAGGCGGGTGGAAAATCAATTTCTGGGAGAGAAACCTTCATTCCTCTCAATCTACCCAATGAGAAATTAAAAACGGTGAATTCTTCTGGATATTGCTGTGAGATGACTTGCTCTATTTGTCTCATGAGCCAAGTTTGGCCCGTTTTTTGCTAAGCCCATATGGTAAAGTAATGACCACCATCTTCTGGATTACCAATCAGTTGCTCAACCCCTTGTGCAATCAGTGCTTGGCGTTGAACACAAAAATGGGTTTTACAATGACCATAAGAATGAAATTGTCTCATTGTTGATTCCTTGTGTTTCGAGTATAATGGTACTAGATTCGATTGTTGACAATCGAGTCTGATCCCATTATATTTTATTATAATAATATAAAATGTTGTCATTGTTGACAATCGAGTCTGACCCCAGTTAATCCGATTCGATTGCCAACAATCGAATCGGACCTCATTTTGATCCAAAAACCGGATAAAGTTTCATGTCACAAATTAGTTGATATACTAAGTATTACAATTTCTGGAATAATCGCTTACATAGCCTATTTTGGTTTTGAAGGGTGGGCTATAGCAACTCATTATCATCTGGCTATCATTCTGGGCGTACTGCTATCACTGATTATTTTTCCTTGGTTTAGTATCGATATGCGGTACAGACAATCCATATTCCCTTCTGTTCCTAAACTGATGATCGCATGGTTAACTGTCATCGGAGTTCTAATTGTAATCGCGTTTACGCTCAAAGTCAGCGTAGATTTTTCCCGTGTTTGGATAGTCAATTGGACAGTGTTAGGCGGTGCCATGCTGCTTGTCATGCGAGTGATTGTCCATCACAGTCTTTATTATATTATCACTAAACGAGCTTGGCACTTGAACAAAATTGTCGTTATCGGTGCCCAAGCATTAGGTCAAAAGCTGGTACAAAATATCAAAGCCTCAGAACCCTACGTCAGCGTGAAGGTGGTGGCCTTTTTTGATGATGACGATAAACTACAAGACAAAACCGTAGAAAATATTCCAGTCAAGCGCAATATTGAGGCTTTGCCCACCTTTGTTGAAGAAAATGAGATAGATGAAGTTTGGGTGACTCCACATAGCATAGAACAGTCGCAGTTAGAAACGATTTTGCACAAGTTACGTTTGGAGT
>LUTY01002961.1 GCA_001640045.1 Candidatus Thiomargarita nelsonii
TTTTGAAGCGTCGTAAAAAAATCCTATTTTTTCAAAAAATCGGATTTTTGGTTGTTTGCATATCCCGTTCTTCTACATTTTCAGTCAAACCAAAGTCTTCCAATATAGTATATAAAGTGGGCACAACCAATAACACCAGTAAGGTGGATGCAATCAGTCCAAAAACTAAACTGGTTACCAACGGTATCAAAACTTGTGCTTGTAGGCTGGTTTCTGACAATATAGGTATGAGTCCAGCAATCGTCGTCATAGAGGTGAGTAGTACGGCTCGAAAACGCTCTCGGCTAGCAGTGCCGGCGGCTTCATGAATCGACAATCCGGCCTTGATTCGCATTTTTAAAAAGGTGACCAGCAAAATAGAGTCATTGACTACAATGCCCGATAGTGAAATAAATCCAATCACACTTGGCATGGTAATGTCGAATCCCATTATCCAATGTCCCCAAATAACGCCAATAAAGGCAAACGGGATGGCTATCATCACCGCGAGCGGTTCAAAATAACTGCGAAATTGGAAACTCAGTAGCACAAAAATACCCAATAAACCCAGCATAAAGGATTGAAGGGCTGAGCTGCCGGTTTTTCCCCCTTCCTTTGTTGAGCCTTCAAAAGTGACCTTTATCGTTGGGTAGCGTTGCTGAAAGCTTGGCATAAAATGTTGTTTGGTTTCTTGGATAAGTTCATTCACATTTAAAATACGCCTGTCAACATCACCTTGTATAGTCACTGTGCGTTGGTTATTGATACGCTGGATGCGTGCATAGCCGCGTGCCATTTGAATTTCGGCAACTGCCGTTAGTGGTACTTGTTGTCCGTCTTTGGCGGTTAAAGTGAAATAGTTAAAATCAGCGAGACTATCTTTATCTAATGAGTCTAAACGTACATCTATTTCATAAGATTCTGGTCCGACTTGAATTTCGCTGGCAGTATAACCGTAATAGGCAGATCGTAATTGATTAGCAATCGTGGTGGCATCAAAGCCTAATGCTAAAGCGCCTTCTTTTAAGCGTAGTCGAATTTCTGGTTTTCCAGGTCGTAAGTCATCGGACAAATCAAAGACGCCTTGGTAGCGATTGAGCCAATTTTGTAATGCCAAAGATGCCGCTTTCAGTTTTTCAAAATCGTGTCCTTGTAAACGAATGTCAATCGGTAATCCGCCTGGTCCAATCACTGGCTCTTTGAAGTTTATATTTAGTACATCGGGTAAATCACCCAGTTCGGTTCGCCACCGTTGGATAATATCATCAATTTGTCCTTGACGCACTTCTGCCGTCAACAAGTCGGCGGTGACGGTGGCAACGTGAGGGCCGACTTCATGGGCATCACTGTTTTGGTTATATTGAATGTGGATATTTTTGACTAAAGCTTGTGCATCGGGCTGAAATGGACTCAATTCAATATTGACTCGTTCTAAGGCGGCTGTGACTTGTTCGACAACGGCTTCAGTACGTGCCAGTGGTGTCCCTTGCGGCAATAATATACGGGCTTGGATAATATCTCCGTCAATTTCTGGAAAGGCACTGAATTTCACTTTGCCACTGGTTAACATGCCAATAGAGCTGAGGAATGTCGCAATGAGTAGTCCTATAAAGAGATAACGCCAATTGACGATCCAATCTACTAGTCGTCCTAATAGTTGATGTTGTATCCATTCCATTTTCTTTTCAATCCATTGGCGAAAACGGTTGGGGCGGCTCTTTTGGGCAAGGGAATGCGCCATGTGATGTGGTAAAATTAAAAAGGCTTCAATCAGGCTGATAGTTAGGGTGAGTATCAGGACAATGGCCATTACTTTGAGTACTTTTCCGATATCGCCTTCTAAAAAAGCTAATGGCACAAACATGCATAAACTGGTTAAAAATGAAGAAAATACGCCGAGTGCCACTTCTTGTGTCCCATCTATAGCCGCTTGCAGTGCGGATTTGCCTTTGCGTAAATGGGTGGCAATATTTTCAGAAATGACA
>LUTY01002962.1 GCA_001640045.1 Candidatus Thiomargarita nelsonii
ATCAATACCGCTGCCATCAGCAGATATTCTGCCGCTAAATCCAGATTTAATTCTTGCATTAAGTCAACATATTGCAAATATTGCTGGGTAATTTCGGCAATCGGAATATCAAGAATGTCCAGATTTTGATGCTGTATCAAATACAACAATAAATCGAGCGGCCCTTCAAAACTTTCAAGAAAGACTTGTAGGGCATCAGGTGGCACATAAAGATCAGTTGGCCAATTCTCAAGTGCTGTACCCTGCACAATGGCAGGGCTCAAATCCTTGGTTATTTCAGCATTCAACGGTACATCAGTCCCATGACTTGTCGTACTTCTTCAAGTGTTTCAGAGGCCGCAGCGCGGGCTTCTTCGCAGCCCTCAGCTATTATCGCTTGTACTGATTCTGGCTCTTCAATGTAACGCTTGGCACGTTCTTGAATCGGTGCCAATTCTGCCAACACACCCTCTATTATCGGTTGTTTGCATTCTATGCAGCCTATCCCAGCACTGCGACAACCGTTTTGTACCCAGTTTTTGATTTCCTCATTGGAGTAAATTTGATGGAATTGCCACACAGGACATTTTTCCGGATCACCGGGATCAGTGCGCCGCACTCGCGCCGGATCGGTTCGCATGGTGCGTATCTTTTTTTCTACGCTGCTAGGCTCTTCACGCAGGGCAATGGTGTTATTGTAGGATTTGGACATTTTTTGTCCATCCAAGCCGGGCATTTTAGCCGTTGGAGTCAACAAAGCTTCCGGTTCAGGCAAAATAGTTTTAGTTTCGCCTTCTAAATAACCTAACAGACGCTTTTTATCGCCAAGAGAGATATTTTGCTGAGCTTCCACTAGGGCTTGGGCAGTACTTAACGCTTCATCATTGCCTTGTTCTTGATAGCTTTTTCTTAATTGTTTGTAAAGTTTCGCATTTCTTTTGCCCATTTTACGGGTAGCGTCTTTAGCCTTTTTTTCAAAATCGGGTTCGCGTCCGTAAAAATGATTGAAGCGTCGCGCTATTTCGCGGGTCAATTCCACATGCGCCACTTGATCTTCTCCGACGGGCACTTTGCTGGCTTTGTAAACCAAAATATCGGCACTTTGTAGCAGTGGATAGCCTAGAAATCCGTAGGTGGATAAATCTTTTTCCTTGAGTTTTTCTTGTTGATCTTTATAAGTCGGGATACGTTCTAACCAACTGAGCGGCGTAGACATTGACAAGAGTAAATGCAGTTCAGCATGTTCGGGCACTTTAGATTGAATAAATAAGGTGGCTTCACCCGGATTAATGCCGACCGCTAACCAGTCTATCACCATATTCCAGACACTTTGAGCGATGACCTTGGTATTATCATATTCTGTGGTGAGGGCGTGCCAATCGGCAACGAAAAAGTAACATTGATATTGGTGTTGTAATTCGAGCTTGCTGCTGAACCAGTTGTATTAATGACTCTTTAGTCAATTCTAATATAGCTAATAAAGTGACAACCACACCAGCACGACCTTCTTCAAGCGTAAAACAATCCACAAAATCAATGCGAGGAGAAGTTTTTAGCGTTTCTAAAATGAAACTCATACGTTCTCGCACCGAGAGAGGTTCACGTATCACTTGATGTGAACTAAACAAGCTTGCCCGTTCCATCACATCTCGCATCGTTTCCAACAAGGCAGACCAACTGATGTCAGGTAATATTATTTCTTTATCAATTTCAGGGGGTTCCACTGAAACAGCCCAAAAATCTCGCCCCATCCGAGCTAAAGCGTCTAAATCTTGTGCCGCCTGTTTATATTGAGCATATTCACGCAATTGTTGTACTAATTTAGAGCGTGGATCAGAATTTTCTTCAATATCTTCAGCAGTCGGTAACAACAGGCGAGATTTAATTTCCATCAATACCGCTGCCATCAGCAGATATTCTGCCGCTAAATCCAGATTTAATTCTTGCATTAAGTCAACATATTGCAAATATTGCTGGGTAATTTC
>LUTY01002963.1 GCA_001640045.1 Candidatus Thiomargarita nelsonii
GGCGGATGAAATCGTTTTGTTAGGGGCTTTAAAACAGTGTGAAGCCAAAGTGAGCCTGTTAACGCGGGTTTGGATTTTGCCTTTAATGGCCTATCTTGCTGAATATTATGAATATTCATTATTGCAGGATTGTCAAAAAGCGCATTATAAATTGCCCCCCACCGTTTTAAGCAACGCAGTCGGTTTGTATCAGCAGTGGTCAAAATTACATTATCGAGAAGGTTGTTATCCATTGGCAGTGCAAAAACTGGCGCAAGGGTTTGATGCGGCACAAAGCAATACGCTGGCTAAGCAGAGCTTGTTAGGGAGTTTAGGTAATATTTTATTCGATTTTGCTTTGCCAAGCTTGGCAGAGCCAGTGATTGATCAAATTAGTCACAGTTTGAAGGCTAACGATGCGCCAGATTTGGAGCGCCAAAGGTTTAATTTGTTAGATCGCCAAGGTCATTTGGCTTTACGTCAATATCAACTGGAAAAAGCTATCTGTTTTTATGAGCGCAAACACCAAAAAGCTTTGCAAAAAGGTGAAGACGGGCATCGAGAGTTAGCTTGGTTACTTTATGCCAGTGCGTGGGCGGGTTCATATGAGGCGAGCGATTATGCTCATCAAGCTAGGGTGGCATTACCCGATGTGGCTGATATTGAAGAAGTGGTTAATAAAGGTAATCCTAATACAGCTTATTTGTTACGTGCTTTAGCTTTGTGGAGTTGGCGCGAGGGTGATGCTGAGATAGCAAAGCTATTATTGGATTATGTTCCTTTTATCAATAGGCGTTTACCTAGCCAAGATCCCGGACCTTTTGCTTTTGCCATCGCTTATTTACACTTATATCAACGTGATCATGCCAGTTTAGGGAAGAAAATACCGAGTTGGGCGAGAGCAGAAGCGATGTTAGAAAGTCAAGGATATTGGTTAGAGTTAGCCGCCTTCCATGCTTTTTTTGGAGAAACCGAAGCGACGCAAAAGTGTTTGGGGCATTTTCAGTCCATACGTGGGGAGGCGGTAGATAATTTGATGAAAATTGCGGCTTATTTAGAAACCACCCCGGATTGGGGGGCTGAAATTGAGCTACAAACGGCGCGTGAAAAAGCGGTATTGCTTGAGGCACCGACGGTTGAAGGTATTTTGCAGACGGGATTGTTGCCGTTGTAGTGGTAGTTGTTTATACTCAATGATCAAGTTTTTGGCGCAGTGGTGAGTACAACTAATGCTCAACAACGAATAAAACCTTCAACACTGCCAAGTTATAAGTAGCTCAACAAAAGTATTTTAACCTTTTCAACTTTCAAAGAAATCCTATTTTTTTAAAATCCGCATGAGGACTTGAGAGCATTGATGCTCTTGATACGAAGTAAACGAAGTAACTACGCGGTGCGAAAGTTCATCTTGAGGGTTTTTATTCGTTGTTGAACATTCGTTGTACTCAGCACAGCGACAAAAAACTTGAACATCGAATTATAGTATTTCAGATAAATTAAAGGCCCAGACCTCTGAGGTTTGGGCCTTTAATTTATCTGAACACCTATAGTTTAAATTATAAGGCGGACTTCGTTTAGCGATATCCGCCTTATTGCATTGAGATAGCTGATTAATTAAATAGACATTATCGGAAATAAGAAAAAACCAGCTCGTAGTAGGCGATTTATCGCCTTGAAGGTGCAAAATAAGGCGATAAATCGCCTACTACGAGCCAATCAACTTATTTCCGATAATGTCTAATTATCTGGAGATTCATCATGCCAAAAAAATATCAAGCGTACACGCTAAAAAATTTCCAAAAGCTCCCTCAAATTCAAAGACTTTCTGAAGAGGCGTTATTCGCCATACAAGTCGTTGCTCATGTCTATCCCTTTAGGGTCAATAATTACGTCGTTGATGAACTCATCAATTGGGATGATCTGGCTAATGATCCGATATTTACCTTGACTTTCCCACAGAAAGAGATGTTGACGCCGGCTC
>LUTY01002964.1 GCA_001640045.1 Candidatus Thiomargarita nelsonii
CCAAATGGGCTCTATGAGCTTTTCAACCTTGATGCAATCGGTATTGCTTTTGGACGGTGAAATTAAAGAAACAGATAAACAACGTCAAGTGGTATTGATACGAAATTCAAAAGATTCAGCAATGATGAAAAAATTAGAAGAGGCTTTGATAAAACTTAATGCTCTTTCACTCAAAACACTTTCAGGTAAGCATTACCAATTTTTTCTGAGATAACTTATTGTTTTATAAATATTATCATTAAAATGCAACAAAGATACAAATACCCGAAAGTCATGTATTAAGGAAATACGGAGCTTTCAGCCGGAGGGGCCTTATTATTTGGGAGGGCAGTGCTTTGGATGTCTTTTCGCCTTCGAGATGGCTCAACAGCTTTTAGCGCAAGGTTGTACTGTGGCACTGCTAGCTCTGTTAGACCAGAGCACACCCTGCCCTGCCGCCCGCATCCCGCATCGAAACGCCTTTGAAAAAATAGGTTATCATTTTAAACGTGGTCAACTGACCCATGCTTTAATGGACTTTTTTGTCTACCGCCGCTACCGATGGATAAAAAGGAGAATTATCCCTCAAGATCATCGCATCAAATGCGTTATGGATGCTCACCAAGCCGCTGTAATGAATTATATACCTCAAGTTTACCCGGGAAAAATCACGCTTTTTCGGAGTAGCGAATTTAACAGGATGGAAAAAGAAAACTTTTGGGCAAGACGCTGGTCCGAGTTTGCAACGGGCGGATTCGATTGCCATGTGATTGAAGGCAACCACTTAGAGATATTTCGGGAACCTCGAATTCAGGAACTAGCTAAACAATTAAAGCTTTGTCTGGATGAGGCACAACAAACTACACAATCCTAACAATGTGAAAATCTTTCTTCATGATAAGCAGGTACTTGATACACATTATGGCACTATTTAGCGTGATATAGTCGACTACCTTGCCAAGATTGGGGAAAAAGTCTCAAAAGCAATGGGCAGCTAACATCATTAACTCGTTCAAAACGTTGCGTTGCCCAAAAAATTGATCCCCACCTCAACCCTTCAATCCTTAGCCTTCTTCACCTGCACCGACAACCCCCCATTCTTAATTAATCCCCCATTAACCAACTTACCTTGCAACAAAACAATACACTCACGCCCCTCCGTCTCATGCTGCACCAACGTATTCAAACACTTACGATAATTTTTCACCAAAAAACCAACACGATAAACTTGTTCTTCTTGTCCATCCGCCACCAACACAACATCCCAAAAAAGCTTCATTTTAGCCGTACCCGGCGTACCCACCTCTGGCAAAATATCGCGTGGCACCTGCTCAGGCTTTAAAGTCTTTGGCATAACGGCTCCTGACTTTTTCAATTTTGTTTTTTTTGACACCACCACAACCGGCACCTTATCTTGCACAAACTTTTCTTGTTTTTTTCTAGGATTCAAAAATAACTTAACCTCTTCTGCCGTCACCTCACCTACCACCTCACCCTCCAAATTAATCCTCGGATTACCCTCCTTGCTTCTAGCCATATTATATTTAGGCAAATTACAATAAAACCTCAAAGCACCCTTAATATCTCCCAAAACCATTCCTTCTGGTAACTTATTTTCCAGCCTCGAAAACAGCTTTTTCGTTATTCCAATTTCAAAAGCGCAAAAATTTTCTTCACGAAGTACAAAACACTTAGGAAAAGTCACCGACAAAAACTCAAGTGCCGCTTTCACACGCAAATCAGGGCCTTTTTTAGTCAACGGAGGGCTTTCCAAACTCTCATTTTTTAAAGGAATTGGATTTGAAGCAAGCCAAAGCTCTAACCCCGTCTTCGCTTCTTGAAGATTTTCTCCAAGCGGTTTAGAAGTCAAAATGGACTGTTCACCATTTGCCGTATAAATAATATGATAACCGGGATCAATCCCTTTTTCTTTTGCTCTTTTTTTTAAAAACTTATCAATTTCATATTGATCTGAAAGCTT
>LUTY01002965.1 GCA_001640045.1 Candidatus Thiomargarita nelsonii
TGTTGACTGTTCAATACGTGTAACTTCTGATTCTATCTGTTCTTCTCGGATATAGTTAGGCATACCACTTATTTTTGATTTTTTAAAAATAAATGTTGATTTTAAAACCGTTCTCATTTAAATGCAACACTTTTATAAATACCCGAAAGTCATGTACAATATTTTGTCTTAACTTAATGGCAGTGACGCTGGAGCGTGGGAACGAGGAAAAATGGGAGCAGACTATAAGTCTTGCACTAAAATGCATAGTTTTTACTAAATGGTTGGGACAATAAAGATATTTATTATTTAGTCCAATACATTATAATTTTGTTGCTTCTTAAAAGATCTCAAACAGGCTCTTAGTAGTGCAATGTGGGTGAGAAAAAATCAATCTGTTAGTGTCGGGTGCTTCCTTTGCCCCGTGTCACTTGAGTTTATGGTGCATCGGACGCACCCGACATAAGCCCATCACCCACATTGCACCACTGCCTATACGCGGTTTTCAATTTTTACAGATGCTATCCCTTGAGGGGTTAAAAACAGAGGCTCTTGCAAAACTCTCATACTGTATGAATATTTCGCATACTAAGGTAAGTGTTGGACTATGCCCTGTTGTGGATTGGCTTTTAATGAATAAAAAAGCTTGGCATTGTCTGGGAAAAGTTTTCGGTAAGTCCTTACCGCCTCATTTAGTGCGGATTCACTATAAAGATAGAGCGGCGTTGACAATTCGTCTTGGTGTGCCGTGATATAGTCTAAAACAAAGCGCGTTTTTTGAGTCATTGGTAATGTAATTCAAAGTTTAATTGAATAATTTCCTTTAATTCTTCAAAATGTTCTTCTGGAGAATGACGCAGCACTCTCAAAAGAAATTCTTCAGCTTCATCAAACCGTTTTGCATCAATCAAGGCTGTCCAGTATGCTTGAACCTTAGTCATATATTCATGCTCAAAAGGCGATGTCAACTTAAAAGCGGTATATAAACGCTCTCTCGCCAATTCATAAAAACCTAAATTTTCAAATAGCACATAAAGTAAATGATTTTGGTGAGCCGGATTATCATGCCAAGCAATTAAACAATGACTGAGTAAGATAAGTGTGATTAAATTTAATTCTTCTGTCATCTGTTCTTTTTGCAAAACGGGTAAGACATATTCAGTTGTCAGCAAAAATAAAAGACTTTGAATATCACGAAGAAATCCAATTTCGCCACCCAATGAATTTATGTCGTTACGATTTTCTGCAAATATTGGAAAGGTAAAATTATAACTAATCTCTAATATCAGTCTGGCGTGTTCAATTTTTAAGGGTGAGCGTCTTTTTGGCATCTTTTTTGGGAGACTAGGAATACCATTGAGTTGTGCAGTAAAGGCTTGGAGATAGTTTATCAAATGGGGCGGAAACGAAGCAACATTCATTTTTGATAATTGAGATTTTGCCTCAATAGAAGGCGTAAACCCCGGTGGTAAATCACAGTTGATAAAAAATTTATCTGCCAAAGACAGAATGTTCGGTAGCGTTTTTTCTGACCAATCAGAGATCAAAAGTTTTTTATATTGTTTTATCAGTGATGGTGTGACTTTTAAGTTTAGTTTCATAGTAGTTATTTAATGGCTCACAGCGAGTGATGATTTTCTACGTGAAATTTCATCAGCTTTTTTCAATAAAACGTTTCTCGATTTTTTTGCACCCGTTCGCATTAATGCTCTCGCTTCTGCACGCAGTTTTTTCTCTAGTTTATCTTTTTCTTCTGTTGAAAGATCATGAGTTTCATCATCTCCACCGACTGTTGAGGACATTTTTTCATTTCCTATTGTTGCAGCCACTCATCTCTTTTATATCATAGCACTTATCTAAACAGTATGCAGGGCAAGAGCTGTTACCGAGTTTTTCATCCACGGTATAAACCCCCTCTTTAAAGTCATAAACCTCGTTAATGCCCATCTCATCAT
>LUTY01002966.1 GCA_001640045.1 Candidatus Thiomargarita nelsonii
ATCATTCATGTGCCTGATGCCTATGATGATTTTCAAGGGGTGAAGGGAACTGAAATTTATCGTGCCGCTGTTGCCCATACTGCGGCTCATATTGTGTACACTCGTACCCGTTTATCGGCGGAAGCCCTCACACCAATACAAATGCTTTTTATTGCACTGTTTGAAGATGCTCGTATTGAAACGCTTGCTATTGCCGAATTTCCGGGGTTACGTAAATTGTGGTTGAATTTATTTCCCAACGATAAAAAAGATGATGTAATCGGTTTAATGGAAAGGGCGGCGCGAGGGATGCTTGATCCTGATTATCAGGATAATGATACATGGGTACAAGCCGTAGTGGAGGCTTTCCGCACTCGTGCAGAAAATGATTTAGAAAATAATCAAATGAGTTGGGATTTAGGAGTTGAATTCTATAATAAGCTGTCTTCGACTCAAGCGATTCCCAACGCCTACCTGTTGGAAAGAGCTTTTTCCATTCCCTACCGTGACGATAATCGTTTTATCTGGGCTTTTCAAGAGAACGTGTGGGATCAAGAAATTGATTATATCGCTGCTACCCGTCATCAAGTCCGCAAAAATGTTTCCGTCATGGAAATGGTGAATGAAATTGATTGTGAATTAGCGGGGGATGATGCCCAAGAAATTTGGGTGTTGAATACGGAATTTTTCCGTGATGCTGATCCGCCTGACGTGAGCATGAATCAATTGGAAGGCAAAGAGCCGATTAGCGAACCGTTTCATTATCCGGAATGGGATTATCAGATTCAACTCTCCCGCCCCGATTGGGCGACTGTGTTAGAAAAACGAATGCCCAAAGGCGAAGTGAGTACGATTGATCAAGTGCTTGACGAGTATAAACCGCTTGCCAGTCGCATCCGTCATATCATTGATGCCATGCAGCCTCAAGGTGTTATCCGTCAACGCCGTCAAGAAGATGGCGATGAGATTGATTTAGATGCGGCGATTCGTGCAATGGTGGATATTCGTATGGGCTATATGCCGGATCATCGTATTAATGTCCGTCATATTCGCAAAACTCGTGATCTCGCTACATTGGTATTGCTGGATTTGTCCGAATCAACCAATGAAAGATTAGGTGATTCAGAAAAAACAGTTATTCAATTAGCGCGAGAAGCCACGACTCTGTTAAGTTGGGCGATTGATGGAATTGGCGATCCCTTTGCGATTCACGGCTTTGCTTCTGATGGGCGGCATGATGTGCAATATTTTCGTTTTAAGGACTTTGAACAACCGTATGATGACAATGCTAAGGCACGTTTAGCAGGTATGCGGGGTGGATTGTCTACTCGTATGGGAGCTGCAATGCGTCATGCGGGAGATTTTCTTAGCAAACGTCCACAGCGTAAAAAGCTATTGTTGCTAGTGAGTGATGGCGAACCTGCCGATCTTGATGTCCGTGATCCGCAGTATCTACGCCATGATACCAAAAAGGCTGTGGAAGAGTTGAGCAAAAAAGGTATTAGCAGCTATTGTCTAACACTTGATCCGCAAGCAGATGATTATGTGTCACGGATTTTTGGGGTAGGCGGTTATACGATTGTCGATCATGTGCAACGCTTGCCGGAGAAATTGCCAGCATTGTTTATGGGATTGACTAAATAATAGATATTATGCTATTAAAAATCCTATTTCTTGAAGAAATAGGATTTTTCGCTCAAGTCCAAGATAAATCTTGGACTCCTTTAAACTGGCTTGCTTAAGATTTCATAGGTCCCCGATAGACAACCATCGCAGCCCCTTGGGATTGCTTGTAGTTATCATAACCAATCAATCGGACATGATGGGTGGGGTGAGCTTTGTGGCAAGCATCCGCTTGCGCCAAAATTTTCTCCACATCGGTTTCGCCAAACATGGGCAACTTCCACATATACCAGTAATAATCAAAGGCATTTTCCACCTCGGTGTGTTCCACAGCCGGATTCCAGCCTTTACTGA
>LUTY01002967.1 GCA_001640045.1 Candidatus Thiomargarita nelsonii
TTGTGCAAAGATAGCATCTTTTTCTGTTGTATATGCTGTTTCGCTTGGTTTTTTTACGAGTAGTGCGGCAAGGCTTTCGGTGGTACTATTCCACAATCCTACCATGACTTGTTTGGATTTACCCCACCAAGAAAGTTCGCTGTCTTGTTCAAAAGCAACAGCGGCATTGCTTACCATCATAAGCAATAGCAATATTGCTAATGTGGTTTTAAAATGAATTGTGTTCATAATTAATACCTACTTATTTCAGTTAGTTGTCAACAAGTTGCATTTTAAATCCAATAAATTATTCCCTTTTTTTATTGTAAGGCAACTCCAAAAAATAAATATACCACATAAGGGCTTGCGCGTGGGATTGCCCCTACATAGATGATTCGTAGGGGCAATCCCTTGTGGTTGCCCTTGGTATATTATTATTTGGGAGTTGCCTAACTACTCAACCTATAAAATCTTTCGTTTGTCATTTCGACTACTTTCGTTAGTCATTTCGACTACTATCGTTTGTCATTTCGACTAACAGGAGAAATCTAGTGAATGGTGGGTTGGGCGTTCCGCTCTACCCACCCTACATTTAGTCAGCTAGTTAGAAATTCAATTGATCCGAAAAAGTTTTTTAAGGTGATACTGATAACTGAACGTTATGGATTTGTGCTTGGCACTTTTCTTTCATATAGATCACAAACGGATCATTATCAACCACTTTGACTGCATATTCTTGACGAGACTCTTGAATGCGTTGTTGGGCAATAGCTGGCGTTTCAGTTTCAGGATGTTCGACGCGGATCTGCACACTTTGCAAATCGCTATACCGTTTTTTCAACAAATCTTCTATTTTCTTTTTTCGCTCTGGCGATAACAAGATTTTATGTTCAGGTGCTAAACTGAAGTGCCAAGTCTTGCTCTCACGTTGTTTCAATTCGCAGTTGATTGCGAGTTGCTTTAGCATTCCAGTGACTTCTAAAGAGTTTGCTATACTTTTCCAGTCATCAGCACCACTGCTTGTCGGCGGGGGCTCAGCGACTTGAGTCGATACACGCTCGCTTGTGACGGGAGATGGAATCGCATAGGTAGGTGCTTTAGGTGCTTGTTGCACCTGAGCGTTGTCGGGACGAAAGGCTAACATACGCAACATGAGCATTTCAAAGCCACCACGCGGCTCTGGTGCCAACGGTAAATCACGCCGCCCTAATAAAGCGATTTGATAGAATAATTGCACATTTTCTGGTGATAACTGTTTAGCAAGTTGCAAAATCGCCTCGCCATCGGGCGCCTCAACAGTGGCAGGTACAACTTGTGCCAAAGCAATCTGTTGTAATAAAGAAAGCATATCGCCTAAAACCGTGACAAAATCGGGATTTTGCTCCGCCAATTGGCTAATCTGTTGCAATACCCCAGGGGCATCATTTGCTGCCAGCCCCTTAATTAATTCTAGCACAACATTCTGATCAAGGCTGCCTAACATGCTGCCCACATCTTCACTTGACAAATTGCCCGCCCCATAAGCAATCGCTTGATCTAACAAACTTAAGGCATCTCGTAAACTCCCATCGGCCGCTTGTGCCAATAAGCGTAACGCTTGGGTTTCATACTGAATACCTTCATCGTCAACGATTTTTGTCAGATGTTGGATGATTTCTTCAAGTGGTAAGCGTTTAAGATTAAATTGTAGACAACGCGATAAAATTGTTGGGGGTAATTTCTGTGGATCAGTCGTCGCGAGCAAAAATTTAACATGCGGGGGCGGCTCTTCCAATGTTTTCAATAAAGCATTGAAACTATGGGTTGTTGGGATACCTTTGCTTCAAAGCGTTCTCTAATTTTTTTAGAAGCTTTTGGGACATGCAAGCCACAATGCACGGTTCGCCTTTGTCCAGCCAATCCGTAAGCTGTTTGACGCAAGCGTCTTTTTTCTCGTACCACGCCACTGGATGGCTTTCGTAGCGTTGATGGGTAT
>LUTY01002968.1 GCA_001640045.1 Candidatus Thiomargarita nelsonii
TCATTGGGGTTCAGGGCCATATCTGGATGTAGTTGTAGTCGGCCAGTTTTACTTTCCATGATACGCCCTCTGATGTGACTTCTACGCCCGGCTTCAGGGATGCAGGCTTTGACAATTTTGGGCCTTCGTATGATGATTGGGCATCTGCTGACGTGTTGATGTGTTTGGGAACCGATCCTTACGAAACCAAGACAATTCTCTTCACTCAGCATATCATGCCCGGTATCTACCGTGGTATGAAGCTCATTATGGTCAATCCCCGTGAGACGGCGGGTGTTGCCTTCGCTAAAAAGATGGGGGGGCTACACTTAGATGTGTATCCGGGCACTGATACCGTGCTGCTGGGTGCCATAGCTCGCCTCGTCCTAGAGAATGGCTGGGAAGATAAGGAATGGCTTAAAAAGTGGGTCAACAATAAATGGGAATCTGACTCAGGTTTTGGTCAGGGGACTCGTAATACGCCTTGGCAATGGCGCACGACTTGGGGCAAGTTCCAAACTAAAGGCTTTGAGGATTATAAAGAATGGTTGTTGTCCCAAGCTGAATATGAATTGGATAAAGCGGCCGAATTGACGGGCGTTGAGGCGGCGAAAATTCGCCAGGCGGCTGAATGGATCGCTAAACCCAATCCAGATGGTAGCCGCGTGAAAGCTTCCTTTGGTATTGAAAAAGGTTTTTATTGGTCTAACAATACCGGCAATACGAATGCGATTTCTTCCTTGGCGACTATTTGTGGGGCTGGCGGTCGTCCCGGTCAAGTGGTTGGACGCTTTGGTGGGCACCAACGCGGTGGACGGCGTGGGGCTAAATTGCCCGGGTCGTCGTCGTCGGGCATTGGATACTGATCGTTGGTTGGTTTCTGGTCATACTCGTATGGCGCATGTTATCGGTACGACTTGGATTCAGGCCATGTGTGGTTCGCAGGGATTGCAAAAGCGATTTCATGAATTGGTTGTTACCAATCCTCATCAAGTACGCAGTTACGATAAGCAGGAAATTATTGATACGCTGAAGGCGCGTGCGGATTCGGGGGGTATGGTGGTCATCGACCAAGATATTTATCTTCGCAATCCGATTGGTGCTCAGTTTGCCGATATTGTTTTCCCAGCAGCGACTTGGGGCGAAGAAGACTTTATGCGTGCCAACGGGGAGCGTCGTCTACGTTTGTATCAAAAATTCTATGATGCCCCCGGCGATGCTAAACCTGATTGGTGGATTATCGCGCAATTAGCGAAACGGATGGGCTTTGATGGCTTTGATTGGAAGAATTCTAACGATGTGGCGGAAGAATCTTCGCGCTTTAGCCGGGGCGGGCGTAAGGCTTATCACATGATCAAAGTTTATGCTCACCGCCATGGGCGTACTCTGCATGAGCAATTGCGTTTGTTAGGTGCTGATGGTATCCAAGGTCCTACGTTCATTAATGAGAAAGGGGAGTTGAAGGGGACTAAACGCTTGCACGATACGACGATGACACCGGAAATGGTGGCTGAACGGTACGGTGCCAATGGTCCGGGTGAAGCGAACATGGTCAATAAGAAGATGACTCATTTCAATACTCAAACGGGCAAAGTGAACCTGCAAAAGCATCCGTGGAGTTTGTTCTCTGATTTTTGGACTTGGTTAAAACCTAAGGAGGATGAGCTTTGGCTTAGCAATGGGCGTATCAATGAGATCTGGCAATCAGGTTTTGATGATGTGGAGCGCCGCCCTTATATTACGCAACGTTGGCCAGAAAATTTTGTGGAAATTCATCCAGATGATGCTAAGGTGCGTGGTATTGAGTCGGGTGATTATGTGATGATGTATTCGGATCGGGTTGCGGCTCATAAGGATACGATTATTGGTGTACATAATGATCATTTTCAGTTTTCGGAACTGATGAAACGGGGGCATATTGAGTTGTCTAAAGCGGCTGTTACAGCGG
>LUTY01002969.1 GCA_001640045.1 Candidatus Thiomargarita nelsonii
GCGGATTAATAGATTCGTATAAATCTAATCTAAAACTTCGCATTGCTGATAATCAAGAACGTCTTAAAAATGTCAAGAAAAATATTGATAACCTAATACAACAAGCTATTGATAAAAAAACCGAAGTAGAAGCAGAAAAACAACAAAAACCTCAAGTTAAAATACATCAAAAGAAACGGCGTTTAGCACAAATAGAAAACCGGCTTAAACAACTTCAATCAGATGAAAAGACCGGTCAAGTACGAATTTGTTTTGGTTCCAAAAAACTATTTCAGGCACAATTTAACTTAGAAGCTAATAACTACGAAAGTTTTGAACAATGGAAAGAAGATTGGGATAAAGCACGTAGCAATCAATTCTTTTTGCTTGGTTCTAAAGACGAAACTTCCGGTAATCAACTTTGTTCAGCAATACCTCAAGAAGATGGTACATTCACGTTACGACTGCGTCTGCCAGATATTTTAGTACCAATTCAATAACCTTCAAAATAATGAACGTCGTGAGCGCAAAAATCGTAAGGATTCGAGTTATAAGGATTATGGCCAAGCTATCACTTACCGTTTTTTTCGGGATGAAAAAGGTTGGCGTGTATTTGTTAGTGTAGCAAGAACGCCAGTTAAAATTAAAACCATAAAACATTCTGGCACAATAGGCATAGACCTTAATGCTAATCACGTTGCTTTAACTGAAACCGATCGTTTTGGTAATCCAATTACGACACAAACAATAAAACTCAATACTTATGACAAATCATCAGGTCAAACTGAAGCTATTATTGGTGAAGCTGTTAAAACAATTGTCAAGCGTTCCGAAGAGACTTTAAAACCAATTGTTATTGAGGATTTAGATTTTTCAAAAAAGAAGAATTCATTAAAGGAAAATAGTTCAAAACGTCACGCTAGAATGCTAAGTTCTTTCACTTATAGCAAATTTAAACAGAATTTAGAATCCAGAGCGTTTAAGTGTGGTATTAGAGTTTATAAGGTCAATCCAGCATATACTTCGGTAATTGGCAGAGTTAAATTTGCGTATAGATATGGGTTGACAGTTCATCATGCAGGAATTGTTGGAAACGTCACCAAAGTATACGGGCTGTAGGTTTATGGATGAGGATAAAAAGATATTTTCCGCCACCCTACGCATTGATAAAATACATAATGTATCTGCAATGTGCTTTTCACATCAATCGGATATGTTGGCAGTGGGGAACCCCAGTTCAGTTTCATTGCTCCAGATTCAGGGTGAGCAAATTCTACATACGTGGAAGTATAATGAGGTTAGGGCATTGGCATTTTCCAAAGATGACCGTTTTCTGGCTTGTGGCACGAATAGCGGAATAGCCATACTCAGCCTCAAATCTGGAAAAGAAATTTCGTGGGTACCGACGACTTCGCCAGTCATTAGTCTTCGTTTTTCTTTTGATGGTAATAAACTTGCAGCAGTAGACGATGGTCGTTATTCTGGACATCAGCCTGAAATTTACCTGTTTCAATTTGAGGAGCCTAAAACTGAGTGAGAAAAAAGGCACTAAAGTGCCTACTCCTCGGCTGTTCGATTCTTCCTCTAATGTGAGGTGATCAATTGACAGCGAGCACCGTTGCCAACAAAGCGGCTCCTATGGCACCCATAAGGGCTTTTTTACTACATCGTAGTCGGGGCAGGTGGGCAACAAAAACACCTTGCCCACCGAGGCTCTCAAAAGATTAGGTGTGACTGAAGGTACAATGGCGGTTGCTGGTTTGAATCCACATAGCGGCGAGCATGGTTTATTTGGCGATGAAGAGTTTTGAGCTGGATAAATCCAAAGTGCTTGCTGTCGGATTTAATTTTTGTGGTTCAAAACTTTGTGCTTTCACAGCAGAATCGTTGCTTGCGGTTTTTGATATAA
>LUTY01002981.1 GCA_001640045.1 Candidatus Thiomargarita nelsonii
AGCCAATTTGACTTGCCCAAAAACCTTCCGAATCCAAGCTAATTCACTTTGACAAACTTTTACCTGCCAACCATTTTTTATAAACAATTGAAAATCCGCGACAGGGCCTTGTTCAAAGCTCGCGTCATCTTTAATTAAGGGTAATGCTTTTTGATAATAGCTTCTAGCTGTTTGACGATCACCTTTGAACAAATAAATGTGTCCCAAATTAATAGCCCAAGCATAAATCTGTGGCTCCAATTGGTGTGCTTTTTCAGTAACACTTTGGGCTTCATCAAACTTTCCTTGAGTGATTAATAGCCAGCCCCACATGCCGTAAGCATTCCCATAGTTCTGTTCCGCTGCCTTGCGAAACCATTTGATCGCCTCAGTGTGGCTTTGAGTAACTCCGTCGCCACTATAATACATCATACCTAAGTTGTATTGCGCCTCTGCATCTCTCTCATTTTCTGAACTCTCATCAGCCCACAAACTTGAGACGCCAACAAAAGACAAGCAAACAAACCCAATAATAGCAATATTGCGTAATTTTGAAATATTTATCATAAAAAACCTTCGTTCAAATTTAGTTAAGGATCGCGCATGAAATAACTTCTTCAAGTCAAAACCTTGCGTCAAAACAAGACCTGCCAGGTTAAAACCAAACATGGCAGGTCAAAGGCAACCCGGTCTGTATTGGACGAAAGACCTGGCAGGTTTTGTTTTTAACCTGCCAGGTCTTGTTTTGAAGTTGACTAAATTATTTTATGCACGTTCCGAAGTCTCAACGCTTACTCTTAACCACCCAAACCTCCGCCACCTCACCATCAACCACCAAAGCCGCCCAATTTTGACAAGACCAAAGACTCCCATTCACCACCCGACGCTCACGCAATGCTTGTCCACAAAAAGCCGGTAAATCATCCTTCGTGACATTGCCAAGATTTTTCAACACCACCATTTCTACCCGCCCTCTTAATGCCAAAACCTCAGTCGCACCCTTGGGCTCTTGATAAAACTGTTCATATATCTTATACAGTCTCACATCGCTTTTTCGCCACTTCCGCAGCCTCTTATCGCGCTTTGCCTTTACCCCAAACTTAACCGGTAAAAGGAAAACCGCCTTTGCTGAACCAAGCTCTTGCGGTGCTGGACAATTTACATTTTCACAAACAATGTTGCGGATCGGAGCCGGCAATTCTGCCAACCGTTGCCCTAATTGTTGCCAAATTTCCTCCGCCCCCGTGCGCTTTCTCTGTTCTAAAAGTTGAGCCATATTATAAAGAACACTCGGCGGAATATTTGATTGTTGCATCAACTCATCCAACAACTGGATAACATAAGGCCACATATCTATATACGGCGATTGCTGACCTTGTTCATACAAAATCACGGCTCGCATACCTTGAATATCCAAATCATCAGGTGCTAATTCGTATGCTTGTTCTATAGCAGTACGCGCCTCATAAATTTTTTCCAGATAAAGCGTGGTAATCGCCAAATTGACTTTGGCTGGCACGTAGCTGGAATCCATCGATGATGCCAACTCAAAATAAGTTTTGGCTTTTTCTAAAAATTCATCGGCTAATGTATTCCGCTCACCTTTGGACGCATAAGGCAATGAAAAGTTTTCAGTCTGTGTCGTGACATCCAGCACCGAGGGAAGCCAATATAAATAAGCTTCCTTTCCTAATAGCTTTCGCGCTCTTTGCAGTTCACAAACCCCTAAATTATTGTAAACTTCACGCCCCGGAAAGTATTTTAGAAATTCTCTAAAAAAGTACACGGCATCCTCACATCGCTGAAAGTGAGTCAGACGTACCCCAAAATGAAAATAGGGCAAATTTCCCAACAATTTTTGTAGACGCGCTTGCAAGAGTTCTGCCCGATATTCAGGGCGGGGGTGAGTGTCACTTACTTCTTGAAAACTTTGCTGTTGCCAATAAACCAAGAAATTTTGTTGTTGAGTGCCCTCCGCCAACAGCTTATCTACCGGATAACCTGCCAGTGCGGCATAGATAAAACCATGATCATCCGCCTCAATCTCCTTTTGTTTGCCATCCTGTTCTTGGTAATTTTTGACTAATTGGGGTAGCAACGGACTCTCTTTAGCGATACTTAAAAATTCCCGATGCCAAAAATCATCTTTGCTAAGATGTGCCAATTCATGCCCTAATACAAAAGCGGCGCGAGTATCGCCATGAGCGAGTGAGACATTTTCATAAATAATGTCAATCGCCTTTTTTGAGAGCACAATCCCACCATCGGGTAGTGCCATTGCCAAAGGCTCATCCGGGGTATTTAAACCTTTAACAATGGCCAATTGTGGTGGACGGTTGTATCTTTTTTCTGCCACGGTACTGACTTTTTTAAAGACTTGATGGACTCTGCGAACTCGCTCATCGGAGGAATCGGCAAGTTTGTATTTGTCAATGTAATAATCTAGTTGATCTTTAAGACTACTTGCCAAGCTGTTGAGTGGCAATACGATCAATAAAAGCAATAACAGTTTTTGACTAAAATGTCTCATGCTTCACCCCCTAAAATGCTCATCATTTCTTCCAAACCGAAACCTAGATCATCATAAATCTTTGGATCATCAGCAGAGGGCAACTTTACTAAAAACGGTTGAACCTTTTCCTCAAGTTGAGATACCACATTTTTGGCATCATTTTCTGTCCGCTTGACAAAATCCTTTTTCAATTGAGCAAAAATCTCCCTTTGATCATCCCAAAATGTGGGCTGCCTATCAAATTGAGAAGCCGTCCACAATAAAAATGTCCAACGCCCTAACTCAAAATAAGGAGCCCATTCGGTTTTTGACCAATTGCCTTTGAGTGGTGCAGGCAATACAAAATCTTGATTTTCCAACAAAGACTCTCTAGCCGTCAACAAGCCGGCACTAAAGGCATTAGTCGCAGGTGTTGATTGTCCTGTTGGACTAAAAGCAAAGCTATTTCTAGCATCACCTTCCCATATAAATCTAAAGTCACGCCATTCTTGTGCCATTTCATCCGTTTTTTGGGCAACAATGGTTTCATAAGTTTTGTCAATTGGATTTAGAGGCCAAAATATATAAGTTACAAAGCTGACAACTAACACAAAAGCCATTGCTGCTGGGATGGCGGCTCCCCAAGGAATCTGGAAAAAATCTTTAGTTTTCTGGATAATGTCATCCATCCAAGAGGGGGCTGGCATTTTTTTATTTTTATGTTTGGGGGCTGGCACTTGATCATAGATCACTGAAGGTGCTACCTTTCGTAACACATCGGCTGCTCTGTGATAAAGCACCTGATAATGTTGACGTGGATCGTCGTCACCACTGATGGGACTCCCCGTAAGGATACTGAAATTTTCAAAAGTCGCACGCGGGGCAATATGACCAGGCTGACTAAGCGAAATGTCGGGATCATCTCCAGTAGCAAATTCTACCGCTAAAGCACGCACTGCTTGTAAGCGTTTAGGTTGCAATGTCGCCAACACGGGGGCATTAGAAGGTATATAGATATGCACAGGATTCCAAATTTGTATCATGCTGGCTAAAGGATCAAAGGGTTGATCCTCCGGTTCTAATAACATATCCCAATGACTTGCATAATCCGTTTCGGACGCAACCATCCAACCGTACCAAACATTTTTAGTCTCTGTCGGCTCACTAATTAGCACAGCTAAGGGGCCGGGCAAATCCCAATCTATTGGCCCTTTTGGCCCAACGATTTGATCTATCCGTAAAATTTGGCCTGGACTCGGCACTGAAACATCAGCGTAATGCTCACGAGCGGCTATTCTTTGATCTATCAACTCACTTAAAAAAGATGGTAAAGGGGCAGATTCACTCTCTTTATCTTCAATAACTTTGGCACTGTCACTTTGATTTTTCAAATCTGCGTGTAATTCTCGTGCCACTGAATTATTTTCCAAATCCTTTACCGTTTCTTGTGACAGACTCGGATCATCTGCCGCCCAACGCAGTAGCAAAGCATCGGAGGGCATAAATAATTTATTTTCAATGACTTTTAATGGTGGATGTAAAGGACGCATTATTGTTCTCCTCATAAATACAAAAAATAGGCGTCCAAGATTTATCTTGGACGTCCAAGATAAATCTTGGACGCCTATTTTCTGAAATAAACGAAAAAATCGAGGCCTGCGCTGCACAACAGCGGGAGGAGGTCGCTCTATATAATAACGGTGACCGATCTCGGATTTTGAAAGCTAATTTAAATTGAGTACAACAGATTAACGGAATAAACGGATTTATGTTTAATTAACGCTATAAATTTATTATATTTAATCCGTTTATTCCGCTAATCCGTTGTACTCAGTTGATAACCAAGGCTCGACAAAAGTGACCCCATCTCACATTTCTTGCTTTGCTAAAGACAATGCCTCCCAACAGAGAATTTTGAATGCCACCTCAATAGCCCCTATATTTTCTATGTTTGCGGCGAGGCCAAGCGATAGTAACCATACACCTAGTATGGTTTCATCATAACCCTCTTCAAATTGCC
>LUTY01002971.1 GCA_001640045.1 Candidatus Thiomargarita nelsonii
GCTCTGCGGTGCAGGACGCAGAGCGTCCAGCAAGGCATTCCCACGCAGAGCGTGGGAACGAGGAAATAATTGATGAGTGATTTTATCATATAAAATGGTATCAGCCGGTTTTGGAGTCCAAGATAAATCTTGGACTCAAAATACCACGTATCAACAAAAACCCTCTAAGCAATGACTAAAAGGCATCCTTTACCCTTTGAAGACAGCTTTCGTTTTATCGAAGTCAATGTGCGGATTCGCTCCGACTTTCAGGATTTACTTCGCTTTTTTAAGGGCTCATATGCGCGTTTTCATATCAATATTCCCCGTGCTGAGCATGACTTTCGAGTGATAATGAAGCCAAAGAACTCCCCCTATCGAGTCGCCATTTACTCCCCTCATCACGAATATAAGGTGTTTAAAACAACTCAAGGCTTTGTATTAAATGAAAAAAATATTGAATTAGGCACTGAAGAAATGGTCATGTTCGACGGAGGACAACTTTATCCAATCTCGCTTTCTGAAACCCTCAACACCCTTGATAATTCTGAAGGAGACCCAAAACAGTTCTTTAGCTTTGTCCAAATAGCCCTACTCAGAACCCTGGCTATTCTGATGCCTCAACACTATCTCTTGCATGGCGCCGCCGTGAGTTGGCACGAAAACGCTCTCATTTTTGCGGGAGCATCCGGTCGGGGAAAAAGCTCGCTCAGTCTCGCATTGGTCAAACATGGCTTCAAATTCCTATCGGATGATGTTAGCTGTTTGAACCTTAGCAATCATCAGATTGAACCTTTTCCACGCAGCCTGAACCTGCGTCGGCATGGCTTAGCCCTTTTGCAAAATCTACTCAAGGCAGAGAATATCACACCAGGGGCTATCGACATTGAAGCCATTTTTCCCAATAGTATTGGCAAGACTTGTCCTCTGCGCTACCTGTTCTTACTCAAGGGGTTTCAAAGCAAGCCAGAAATCAAGCCAATCCCCAAACGCCAAAGCCTGTGGCAAACCTTACCATTATCGCACACACCTGTTAGTCATCCGGCTAAGGCACTTTTGCGATTGGCACCTTTATTCAACAAAATACAATGCTATGATATCCTTGTGGGAGAATTGGACGCGACAGTTGCCTTGATACAACAGTTTCTGGAAGAAAAGCATTATGAATCCAGTCAGAAAAACCAAAATGCCTGAACCTGTGCTTGAAGCTATCTGGACACTGTGGAGCCGAATGGGGCGGCAACCACGAATGCGGATGGTCACTGGAAGTATGCAGCCGCTTATTCAAGTAGGCGACCAATTGCTGATTGAGCCCCTGCCCAAGAACATTCACCTGGGTGATGTCGTGATTTATCGGCATCGCGATCAACTCATCGCCCATCGCTTGGTTAGCATAGAGGGGGAACGCTTTATTCTGAAAGGTGACAATGTTCACCATTTCGATCCGCCCCTACCTAGAGAGAAAATCATTGGACGGGTGCTTGGTCTTGAGGGGGGGGGTGATTATACGGCCCTGCGATGGCGAATATTTAACACCTTGATGGCTCTGTTTTCCAAATCTATCAGTAGAAGCTATAGACTTTATTGCAAGGTACGCCTTGCACTCCTGAGTCTAATTAAACCAGAGAAAGTATAATAAATAATGGAGACTAATAAACCTTCCCAAAGGAGCGACATTATCCTACAAGAAATAGGAGATGAAGTGTTCCTCTATGATCCCAGTAAAGGGATCCTTCATGTACTAAATCCCACCGCCATTTTTGTCTGGAAGCAATGTGATGGTGAGCATACTATGACAGAAATAGAAGAAAATTTGCGTGACACTTTCCAAGTAGCAGAGGATATAGAACTACACAGCGACGTGATGGAGATAGTGCAAACATTCACTGATTTAGGGGTTTTATCAAACAATGAGGTTTCAAAACGGCGTATATGCGCTAAGGCTTCATTAAATTGCGCCGTATCCATCT
>LUTY01002972.1 GCA_001640045.1 Candidatus Thiomargarita nelsonii
AGGTTATTGGGAATATTTTAGATGATAATGATGTAAGTTATTGAAATATAGTGGTTGATTTTGATGTCAAAACTAGATTTTGGCTTAGTACACCCGATTTGATGTCACCGTGTACCGTTTCTCGGTTTCTTCCCAAGTTAAAAATTGATCGTGGTGAGCGCCACAAAACGGGCATACTTCTGGCATCTCTCCAATCATATTGTAGCCACAAACGATACATACCCACTGATTTTTGCTCATTATATAGAAGATCCCTGGAACGCATTTTCAGACCTGACAGATTTTTAAAACCTGTCAAGTCTATGGGTATGTTATTTATTTGGTACTCTGAGCATAATCAAGCAAGTGCCTTGAAAATGTTATCACGGATATCATCGACCTTGCCAATACCATCAATACTGACATATTTAGGCGCATTCGCTTTACCACTGTCAGCCCACTTGGAATAATACTCCACCAAGGGCTCGGTTTGATCGTGATACACCTTAAGGCGTTTTCTAACCGTCTCCTCTTGATCATCATCACGCTGAATCAAATCCTCACCCGTCTCGTCATCCTTGCCCTCGACTTTTGGCGGATTGTACAAAATATGATAAGTGCGCCCAGAGGCCAAATGTACGCGCCGTCCGCCCATACGTTTGACGATTTCTTCATCATCAACAACAATTTCGACAACATAATCAATATTGACGCCAGCTTCTTTCATGGCATCCGCTTGTGGGATGGTGCGTGGAAAACCGTCAAACAAAAAGCCATTGGTACAATCAGGCTCTTTAATGCGGTCTTTGACCAAACCGATAATGATCTCATCTGAGACGAGCCCTCCCTCATCCATGATTTTTTTAGCCGCTAAACCTAGAGGCGTCCCCGCTTTGACGGCAGCACGTAACATATCGCCAGTGGAGATTTGTGGGATACCATATTTATTTTTGATGTAGTTGGCTTGAGTGCCTTTACCGGCACCGGGGCCGCCCAAGAGGATTAAACGCATTTATTCAGTCTCCTTTGTGTGTAACTATATGAATATATAAATATTTCGTCATACCAAGCCTTTCAGTAGAAAGCTTGAGCTATGAATTTTACCATAAACTGTAATGTTTATGAAACGTCCAAGATAAATCTTGGACTCCTAACAGTAATCAAATCAGGTAATTTCTTCGGTGACTTTACCAACAAACATTTTTCGCGGCTCGTTTGACCACTTTGTAAAATAACCTGTGACTTAGCAACACCAAACACTTTAGAAAACAATTTGCACAGATCGGCATTGGCTTGCCCATCAACCGGGGCTGAGGTAATTTTCACTTTCAACCTATCCCCATGTACGCCAACAATGCCAGCACGACTCGCTCTGGGCTGTACACGCACAAAAAGTACCAAATCTTCAGCTTGCCACTGATAAAATGTCATCACTTTTTTCTCCTTATCAGTTATCAGTTATCAATTGTTCTCGTTCCCACGCTCTGCGTGGGAATGCATGCCTCGACGCTCTGCGTCGTGATAAAACTATTGAGTTACAACTCAACACTCTTTAAAATAAATTAACAAACACAACCCATCATTCCTAACAACTGATAAGGCATGGCGTCTCAATAACATGAACAAATGGATAACCCGTTTTTCAACATCAACCCCCCTCAATGAGAGGATTAATCGCACCCTTGACAAACAAGTCAAATTGGCTGTTACAGGCTTAAGTCGCAGTGGCAAAACCGTCTTTATCACCTCCTTGGTGCATCAATTGTTGCATGGGCTCAATAGCACACACTTGCCTTTTTTTCAAATAGTCAATAGTGGCTTATTGCGTGGTGTCAAAGCCATGCCACAACCCGATCTGCACATCCCATCGTTTCGCTACGATGTCGCTGTTGAACAATTGTGCGGCGACATTCCCATAAAGGATTGCCCCTACACGAACCATGATTTTTTTTGTCTCGTTCCCACGCTC
>LUTY01002973.1 GCA_001640045.1 Candidatus Thiomargarita nelsonii
CGTTAACAAAAATGGATTCAAGCAAGTAACCCTAAGCCTCGGCGAGGGGATAATGGGTTGATCGTTCCCGTGTTCGGATTTATAGAAATATTTCTATATGTTTCTATATTTAACAACAAAATTTCGATCTAAGTGTTGAAAATAATAAAATAACAGTTGATATTAATATTCGAATTGTGAGCCCATTATCTCCAGAGCCCTCAACAAAAGAAGACTAGTGCATTCGGGCTGAAATTTGATAAACACGCACGATGTATCGAGGCCATAATCGACACCCGAAAAGGGGCAACCATAAAGGATTGCCCCTACCTGACCGACCGAACGTAGGGGCATACCCTGGGGTGGTGAAAATCCGCTTTATCTTTGGAGCAAAAGTTGATCCCGTTTTTGTTCCGGCTATAAAAAACAATAGCTTGGGTTTTGGTTTTCACCAGAAGAATTCAATATTCACAATTACTTCGTTACTTCGTTTCATTATTCATAATTTTCACCACCCCAGTTGCAAACCCCGTCCAGCAAGTTAACCTACTTCAACAAAATGTAATAAAACTTGTGGTTCAGTACTTAAGGGGAGGGTGTACTTCAGGAAAATATCTCTTGGATGGGTAAACGAATGTTCATCACTTCATCAATAACCTCTGCACCGCGTTCAATATCAAAGGTTTTGTGTTGATTCGGTTGCGAATAAACCGTTACAATTTGTTGACTGGGGTTAACTAGCCAACATGATTTGGTGCCAAGCTCAAAAAAAGCGTTGATTTTCCTAATCAGATAACTGATCGCCTGTCTAGGAGAAAGTATCTCAATTACCAAGTCAGGCATTTTGGATACGGTCACCAAGTCATCTTCTTTATTCGGTATAATCGGACGTTCTAGGTAGGCGCAAATATCTGGCTTGAGTTCATTCTTGCCCTCAAGCCGATAGGAACGAAGATCATACTGGCTAATGTCTAAGCTTAGTTCGCTTGCAACAGACAGGTTTTTGTTTGTCATCAACAATAGATGACCCAACTTGATTTGCACAGTGCTATGATTCAATGAGCCCATTTCATCTTCTCCATCAATTGCATTGTTTTCAACCTCATACGAGTCACTCATGTCTTTGCTCCTCTCTGGTGAGAATTGTAAATGATAATGCCAAAAACAGTCAAAATCATAATCGTACCGTTCCCGTTGGATTTCAATCCTAAAACGTTGCGGACGCAGTGGCGGAACGCCCAACTCCGTCCGGCACAAGGTTTGCAATCTGTAGGGCAATGTTTTAAAATCAGGCGGGGAGACCAATACCCCGCAGGTCGAGTCCGTAGCGTGGGAACAAAAATAAGATTAGGAATCCACCTTCGGTCTGGACGTCCAAGCGAGCGTAGGGTGCAAAATATGACTGAAACACAACTTAATACCCAAAAATGGCAGACATTAATTGCAAATGTTAATGCCGATTGCCAATCAGTGGCTGAACAATTTGCCCAACAATTACACTTAGATCACCATGCTTATGAGAACCAGCAAATAATAACCGACTGTGCTAATTGGGCTCCCCACTTATATACAGTAATCGACAAACAAACTCAATTGGCACACCAGATTGCGATACTGTTGTATCCAACCGATGAGCAACAACATCTAGTGTCAATGATTGAAACCGTTCATCATAAAACGGTTCGCTACATATTATATCGGCGACTGATTGCAAATTTACGTCGGGCATATCGTCAGCAAACTGAGATAACACCTAAAGAGTTAACCCCTTATCAGCAAGCACGCTTAACGGGTGATCGGGAAATATATTACCAATTACAACAGATTGAGGAAATTCCAGATGTCATTTTGAATCCAGAGCCGATGCCGGTTGAAGTGGCTCCAATACAAGAATTGTTTCCATTTTTTGACTTTCTGCAAAGTAATCAACCCGTTGTTGATAATGACTCACTGACTTTTATGCGTGGTA
>LUTY01002974.1 GCA_001640045.1 Candidatus Thiomargarita nelsonii
CCAGGTGCGACCATTGGTCACCGTTTTTTTATCGATCATGGCATGGGCGTTGTGATTGGAGAAACCGCCTCTATTGGTGATGACTGCACACTCTATCATGGTGTGACACTGGGCGGTACCAGTTGGCAAAAAGGTAAACGCCATCCGACTTTAGGCAATGATGTCGTTGTCGGTGCGGGGGCTAAAGTACTTGGTCCCATTACCATTGGCAACGGAGTGCGTATTGGCTCAAATGCCGTCGTGATTAAAGCTGTGCCAGACGGCGCAACCGTCGTAGGCATTCCTGGACGCATTGTACAAGTCAACGCTGATTATAAAAAGACTCATAAACAAGCTCTTGAACAAAAGATTTTTGATGCCTATGGCTTGCCTCATGAGATGCCTGATATTGATCCCATACAATACGCCATCAATAATATGCTCGATGACATTGAACTCATAGACAAAAGAATGCAAACTCTCTGCGAAACCATCAAAAAAATGGGTCATGAAGATTTACCGCCAGAGTTGGATTCTTGTCAAATTCGATCACAACCGAAAAATTAGTGTGACACTCGACGCAGAGCGTCGGGGCAGGCATTCCCACGCAGAGCGTGGGAACGAGAAAAAACATCCAGAGATAAAGAGCGACATAATTACTGATGACTATGACTGGAAACTTATTTGACGTTTTTTTCCCATTCCAACCACAATTCTCTAGTAAACAAAGATATTTCGTTGGTACCACCTTGTGTTCGATCCTTTTCTATCTCCCAAAACCTATCGACATAGGCAAACAAGGGTGGCCAATTCCATAAAGATTCAGCCCCTAATAAACGCGCTGCTAAAACGTGACCCAGAATAGAGCAACCGACTATGTCTCGATATGTGGCTTCCCAGCGTCGATTATCTTGATCGTTTTGTCTTGTATGGTGTATCCCCCACTCTGGTTGACCAACATCTTCTTGCAGGTATGTATCCCTTGGATCTCTGGGTAGCTCTTGTCTGACTTCCCTGCCAACATCTCGTTGCTCAACAAACCAGGTTTGCCGATCTTCCTGAAAAATAAAATGTTTTTTTGCATCTACGATTTCCAACATATTGGCATCATTCAAAAGCAGTCCTGCCATCAAAATAGGTAATTTTCGACCATGCATATGCCCGCCCATATCAGGCCACTCTCCACCATCTTTAGCGATACCGTATAGATCGATACCCAGCTGGACAAAACGTATTAATAAAGTTTCTTTTTCAGCATGACTATAATCAAGCATTAAAGAAAGTGCTCCATCTGAAATAGCCTTTGCGATCTCTCTGCCATAGTCAGGCAGATTTTCCTGAGGATGGATATATCGACCCGTCCATGTCGAAATGTGATCGAGCCAGGGTCTTTCAAAACGTTTTTCTACATCTGAAAGGGAAGGAGAATATTTGACTCTTTTTAAAGATTTGAGTTTTGAATAGTCCAATTCATTTTTATTATGATATATTGTTTTATCAGAGCCTGAATAGGGAGGTCTAAAGCTACCCTGTGGGGGTTCCTCAGATAAAACGGTTAAAATGGCAGCCGTTTTTAACTGAGGACGATGCCCAGCCTCATCAAGACTGATTGATGAAACTAAGGATGAGCCAGCCGGTAATTCCAATGGGCTACCGACTGATACATTGAAAGCAACATTGAGCTTAGGATCATACTGTGGACCATACCGACCAAAGGTCGCGGAATCATAACCCTGTGTGCTACCCTTTTTGGGAGAGGGATTGAGCATGGCACCATTAATGGTTCTGTTGTCTGGTCCAACCTGAATGGATGTGGGCGTAATGCTGACTATTTTGACAGGACCGACCACCCAATAATCACCATTTGCAAAAGTGCCAGTTAAATAATCACGATCAAACGTCCAACTTATTCCAAACTGAGTCAGAGACTTAGAAAGAGAAGTTTTTTCGGAAACTTCTCCCGAC
>LUTY01002975.1 GCA_001640045.1 Candidatus Thiomargarita nelsonii
GGCTGTGTACGGTTAGTTAAAGGTTTACACGCCGCGCCCTAACTGAAAACTTGCGCGGCATTTCGATTTAAAACTTTCTCGTGCCCTGACAGGTAGCGCATACATACTTAGTACGAGAGGAATAGCACCGTCGCTATCATAGCGGGGGGCGAGAAGTGAAGCGGGTACTAAGAACCTGGGAGGTGGGCTTCAAGGTAGCCATCCGATAAGGAGTGTGTGGTAACTCACCAGCGGAGTGCCCGTCAAACGATGAACGCTTTGCGCTGTCAACTTGCACGAGAAAGTTTTATTATTTTTTTTGATAAATTCTATAGAAGAATATTCTAAATATCTTAAGGAATTATTATTAATGCCAAGATTAGATACTTACCACAACACAGTTAAACGTGCTTTGGAAAAAAATAATTGGACAATTACTCACGATCCCTTTTTATTACGAATTGGGAGAAAAAAACTATATGCTGATTTGGGAGCAGCCTATTTAGTCAGTGCTGAAAAAAACCATAAAAAAATAATGGTAGAAATTAAAAGTTTTATAGGACCTTCAGAAGTGAGGGATTTGGAACAAGCTGTGGGTCAATATATCGTATATCAGCAAGTGATTGAAAAAAAAACACAAGACTATACAGTTTATCTTGCAGTAACAACTAAAACATACGAGAGTATTTTTACTGATGAACTGGGCCAACTTTTGTTAAACAATCAGATTATTCGCTTATTAGTTTTTGATGCCGAAAAAGAGGTGATTACTCAATGGATACCCGATTAAAATATCAAAAGCTCATTAAAGATATTTTATTAGAACATACTAAATATAAACCGGCTTTTGGTGAGATTGCGCCTCGCGTTTTATTTGATGATGAACATGAGAGTTATGCTTTATTAGATATTGGCTGGGATGGCAATGAATATGTGCATGGTGCCGTCATTCATGTTGAACTGATTAAAGATAAAATCTGGATTCAATATGATGGCACTGAAGAAGGCATTGCTACCGATTTATTAGAAGCTGGTATACCTAAAGAACATATTGTACTTGGTTTTCGTCCGCCAGAACTGCGTTCATATACAGGCTTTGCGGTGGCGTGACAATTCAATAAAAATTTAGTACAGGAGCGGCTTATTTATGGATTAATGGCACTTGGATTAACTCAACGGATTGAAAAAAAAAACACGTTTTTACCGTTTTACTTCGCGCCCTGACCGAGAAAGCTTACATACTTACTGGCGAAATTGGTATACGCGCTTGTTTTGGGGACAAGTACCGTAAAGGTGTGCGGGTTCAAATCCCGCGTATAGATGACACAGCTTTCTCAACTTGCGCGAACCCTTCTTTTTTTCCACCACACGGAGGCTATCGCCATGCAAACCGCAGAAAACGATCTGCGCTTGGAAATGCTCAACAGCCTACTCACAACGCCTCATCGCCAATTAGAACAAGTCGCTGACTTGCACCTAGACATGATGGCAAATGACCCACTCTTCTACGGACACTTAGCCACTTGGTATCACAAAAAAGGTGAAGTGCGCGATCATCAAGAAGTCTTTATCGCTTACCTCTTGACCAGTGATTTGACTGAACACCGCGATGCCGGTTTTATGCTATTGCAAGATTTACCGCCCTATCAAGTAGCGCGTGTGGTGGGCTTTATAAAAACGCATTTCGGCGGTCGCCTACCTCGATCCACGCGCACCGCTGTCACCCAATATCTCCGCAAGCGCGAACATGATCCCGCTTTTTTTGATAGAGCCGCATTGCGGGGGCGTAAAGCATTAAAGCAACTCTACGCCAGTTTGCACATCAAGCCCAATGAGCGGGCGGATAACATTTTATTCAAAGAACAACCGCCTCAAGACAGCGTACTATACGCGCTCAAACAAGTGGCTAAAGCGGAGACGGCGGAAGAACAAGCACACTTGATTAAGCATCACAAAATCCC
>LUTY01002976.1 GCA_001640045.1 Candidatus Thiomargarita nelsonii
CTGATAATGAAACGGATTTTTACTCCCAAAAAGAGCCTTGTTGTGAGGAAAGATGCACTGAGCATATTGAGTGGAAACGTGCTCATGAAGCCTTTTCGGCTTTGCGTTCTTCGCAACAAAAATCCGTTTTAGCTGGTATGATGTATATCTCACTGATAACTAAATCAAAAGGGAAACGTCGTTCCAGCTACAAATATCACATTCGTCATGACTTTCAAGTTTGTAAGAATGCTTTCATAAAGGCTTTTAATATAGGAGGTCACAGACTAAGGATATTACATTGCATGGCACGTCATGGAGAATTGGCTTGGCCTGTGCATGGGAATTAAAAAACCCCATAATGAAACACCTACTGAGGCAATCAATTTTGCGGCTGCTTTTCTGGAAAACTTGATTGAGGTATATGGTTTACCCAGCCCTGGTGGTATGCGAGCTTCGCAAGAAGAAGTATGCCTTCCGGGTTCGTTCAGCAAATATTCAATCTGGACAGAATATCGACAGGCGCTTAATGATTTAGTAGGAAATGAGCCTCAATTAGAAATCAGTTACGAAATCTTTCGAAGGTACTTGGATGAAAGCTTTCCATATCTCTCTTTCCAGGCCGCACGCACCGATCTCTGTGACTATTGCTCCCAACTACGAGAAAAACTTATACACGAACGAAAAGAAGACTCCTTAAAAGAAACTACCCAGAAATTACAGATACATTTAAATCGAGTCGCTGTAGACCGAAATGAGTACCGACGACAATTGATGATAGCAAAGGAAAGTTGGGATAGCTTGAACAAACCAACCAAGACAAGTGTTCTTTCTAAGCTTTCAAACCACCCAGAATACCGGGTGACAGAGCCAAACTGTCAAGATATCGATTGCCACTATTCGTTCGATTTTGCACAACAAATCCATTATCCTTACAGTCCACAACAGCGGGGTAAAGAGTATTTTAAAACGGCTAGAAAATGTATGTTATTTGGGGTGACGTGTGAATCAATCTCACGCTCGGTGCGGTTTTTTCTTGATGAAGAAGAATTTGTTGGTAAAGGTGCAAATACGGTAATTTCATTAATGGATACTTTTTTTAAGTATCATGGCTTAGGAGAAAAAAGAGTTTGGTTGCATGCTGATAATTGTGTCGGACAAAATAAAAATAACTTCTTAATGTGGTATTTAGCTTGGCGTGTTATGAATGGTTTGCATAATGAAATGACGATTAGTTTTATCGCGAATGGACATACTAAATTTAGTCCGGACTCAGCTTTTGGTTTATATAAACTCTGTTATCGAAAAAATAAGGTTGACAGTCTATATGAAGCCATTGACTGTTGTCAAAAAGCAACAAATCAATCAAAAATAATACCTCATATCTACGGAAAACATCTGGGCGATGAAGAACTTAGAATTGATTTGAGGAATTGGAACACTTTTTTGAGGAAGCATTTTAAAGAAATCCCTAATATTACTGAAATAAGTACCTTTTACTTCACGGCTGAAAATCCAGGTTTAGTTCAAATCAAACCGGAGCCAGAAAGCTCGTGGGAAACAATAAGATTACTCAAAAAACCACGTTTTGTTTTTCCGAACAGTAGTAAACCCTCAGTAATTGTTCCTTCGGGGCTTGATTTAGAAAGACAAACATATCTTTTTAAAGAAATTCGAGGTTTCATAAGAAATCCCAAAAGAAAGGATATCACTTGTCCTAAACCATAAAAAAATATTATTATACCTGCCATAAACCATAAATTAATATTTATCTATCGGGGTAGTTTAATCTATCCTGTGGATATTAAAGGAAATCACATTTTGTTGTGTCGGTAATCGCGTTGTAACATTGAGATGTGTAGGTTTTCACTTTGGATACCCCAAATAGGATTTTTCACTACTTACATACGGAAAAAATCCTATTTTAAAAAAAAATAGGATTTTTCAGGGCGAGCGAGCT
>LUTY01002977.1 GCA_001640045.1 Candidatus Thiomargarita nelsonii
CCAAAATTCTCCCAATAATGATATCCCGCTTAAATGTGTCCAAGTAAATCCCAGTATGGCATTGATTCCTTTATCAAACGTTGCCAACAATGGGCTGCCTGTTAAACGTTTGTGATAGCGGTGCTGATATAAAGCAGAGCCGTGCCATTCAAGATTATCATTGATAATGTGGGTAAAGCCGATACCAGTTTCTATAGACTTTCAGAAAAATGTCGCCCTCTAAAAACCTCAGAGGTTTAAAACCTCTGAGGTTTGGGCCAAAATATTTATCTGAACACCTATAGTTTATTGTGTGTACTGAAACAAGCGACGGCGTGTATGTCAGTATTGTCCCACAAACTGTAATATTTGAATGCAAGAGACTCTTGATCTAATCTATCGTTGTCTTGTCCACGTAATGGATTAATATAGGCAAGCGTAAACGCGCTGCCCCCCTCGCTGAAATAATCCCAAGCGATCAATGGTACACCTTCTAAGGTGGGAGAATAGAGCAAACGACGATCTTCTTGTTCCAGCACATCGAGGGGACGATAACCGTAGCCTACTCCCCAACTCATGATTTTTTTGCCGAAACTCATTTCTTGATTGGCGATCACGGTATCATAATATAATTCATTTAAAATGGCTTCTTGATTAGGCTGATGATATTCGGGTATGATCCATAAAGTAGTCGTTAATTCACCGGCTTGGGTTGATAGCGTTGCAAGTAGTAAAAATGTGATAGAAATTGTGCGCGACATATTAAGTTATCAGTTATCAGTTATCATAAAAATCCTATTTCTTAAAGAAATAGGATTTTTTTCTCGTTCCCACGCTCTGCGTGGGAATGCCTGTCAGGACGCTCCGCGTCCTGCAAGGAGAGCCAGAGGTTGTCTGTGTGAGAACGAGGAATTTAGAGGCATCACTTCACTGAAATGCGATTTCTCACCAAATACATCGGATTATAAAACTTATCCGGTATTTCTCGCGGCGTCATCGAGAGATAACGAATAACTGTCTTGCGCTGCCGCTGAATTTTGTCGAGCAATGTCATGGCATTAACTTGTCCATTCACATCGCCTAAGCTAAAATAGGCGCGTTTTGCTAATTTGCCTGAAGCCACGTATAAGTTGGCAGCGACTGGCCAAAAACCGTCTTGTGCCACGTAGAGTTCAATACGGGCATAAGTCGTCCCTTTGCGGATGGAATGTAAATCAAGTTTCAAACAAGGTATTTGATTGATAAGCACTTTTTGGCTGATTTTGCCATCATAATCCTCGCTCCAAGTCATGGTTGCAATATCACCCGTTGAGGCTTCGCCCAACAATTTTTGCATGGGCGTGATGCGAATAGGGCGGCGGCTTTTTTGCATTATCATCCAAAATTTGTCGTCTAACATCAAGACTTTTTGGCCGCGTTCAACGGCGGAGTTAAAGATTACTAGGGAGCGTCGCCCGGGTTTGATATACACGCTATACTGGCGTTCTTTGTCCAATTTGCCTTTTTTATATAAGACGACGGTGGTTTCTACTTGCACCGTATCTTGGGGTAAACGGTAATTGTCTGCTTGTTTCAGGATTGTTTGTATATCTGCTTGGACAGTGCCGGTTAAGGCTGTTAATAATAATAATATTAGTAAGTTAAACATATTATAAAATATCCACAATTGATTTGTTTGTTATTAGCCTTATTTAAAGGTAAAATATAATTTTCTAAATCACTCAAGCCCATTTTTTTCAAAGCATATGGCTGAACTACTCAATTTAATACCTCAGAACCGTAGACCTTTTCGTAAGCACTTTCTGAGCAGTGTTCATTCAGAACTTCGCTTTTCTGGTTTGGACATCAAGCGCGTACTCAAGAATCAAGTCGCGCTTGAAACGGCTATGCGAGATCATGGTTTCACAGAGTGTAGGCCAATTGTTCAAGGCAATCTGAAATTACCAACGATTACCGAC
>LUTY01002978.1 GCA_001640045.1 Candidatus Thiomargarita nelsonii
CCGTCAGATCATTCAGAGCCCTCCTGCCCCCACCCAGATTATTTTCAGTCTGTTGGTGAACTTTATCTCGCATGGCTATCTCAGCTTTTAACTCGTCCCCTTTTTGAGCAAATCGCACTTCCTCTGGCTCACCACCAAGCTTGCCAATATCGCAATGAAACACCAGTTCTGGTTTCAAAACCCAATTTCCATTTTCTTGGCGACAAATGGCTGCCATGAGTTCGTTTTTGTCATGTTCCAATGTAGCCTTTAAACGCACATATTCCTTGGCATTACCATCAAGGTTAGTGTACATGTAACACTTTAAGTCACGATCTTCATCGAAAGTCACATAAAACAAGAACCGTGTGGCTAACTCCTCCACAGTTCTGTTGTCTTGTGCATGATCTTTGTAATTCTGAATCGCAGCATCAAGCTTAAACGTCGCGTAACGCGATTCATCTTTAACTGCCCCATCAATTGGTGCAACACTATCCTGTCGGTACCAAACTAATTCAGGTTGATAGAAAACCACCTTACGGGATAATTTACGTTTGTTAGCTAAGATCACATTGAAAGGGCTACCCACTTGAAAAGTGAGTTCATGTCCAGTTCCGATTTGATAACCCAAATTAAACGGTATATAACCTCGTAAATTATCGATGTCGAAGTAGAGAAAACTATGTCCTTTTTGTAAAGCTTTTGTGACACTGGGGTCATTAGGCAGAATGTTGACTCTTGAGAAGAAATGCGGCAAACATGCACCCCGAGCGACCGCCAGTTTGGCTTCTTTAGGGTCGAATATCAGATTGTCCCCGTCATATTTAAAAGGCGCTGGCAGTTTTTTGATCTGCCCATCCAAGGTAACGTTAAACGATCGGCCTAATACCTCTAAAGCTGTCTCGTGGACAAGTGGTAATTGAGAGCTATTGCCAGCGAGTACCACTTTGTCAATATAGTGCATTAAGCAACCAGATTCTCCCACACACAGCTCTCTCGCTCGTTCAAAGGTGTTGCGGATATTGGGCGCAACTTGTCCTTCCATTTCATCCAGTGTCACATAAATATCCAACAAGTCCTCGGCTTGAATACCCAGCTTAAGCGATGAAATAACTTCTTCTAATCGCAGATTATCCGCATCCGCCCGTGTGACACCGTTTTCACTTAACTGATGTTTGATGTTTTCAGCTTCCTGCCATAAGGCAAAAAAACCTTTTTGGCGGGAAGAGTCAGTGTGAAAATCGGTGGGAACAAGTTCGTTGATTAATGTCTTGACCCGGATACTGTCGTCGTTGCCGATTTTACATTCAGCCGTCTCATAATTCCTTTCTTCTATCCATTGGGTTAAACAAGCATTGTTCTGCGTTTCAATAATGTGTTGCAGAGCTTGAGAAAAATTGGGCTGTTGAGGGGATTTTTCCACCATTCGAGCCGCCAATTTGGCTTTGAGGATGTGAAATACAGCCAGTGTAACGTTATCCCCCGCAAAATCATCTTTCCCGGTTAAGCCCAAAATTTTGGGGTAAATAACAAAATATCTGCCCGGATTTTTGGCAACAGGACCTTGTAAGATGTTTTTATCCTCCGCTATGCCGATTTCTAACAAGGCGATATCGGTAGTGCCACCGCCCATGTCGTACAGCAAGATGTTTTGAAAATAAAGATCAACTTGCTCTTCACGTCCAGTTCGCTTGGAATTTTTAGACTCTTTTTTCACGCGACTACGGGCTAAAAAGCCATCCACGCCGGCAAACAAGTCTGTAAACAATTCGCGCCACACATAATACAATGCACCCGCTGTCGCTTCATCAAAACGGATGTCAACGTTTTTAACGCCCAAACTGGAAACCAACTGTTTTAGGTGTTGGCGACGATGTAGAGGCAAATTAGTCGGATAAGTCACCGTCAGATCATTCAGAGCCCTCCTGCCCCCACCCAGATTATTTTCAGTCTGTTGG
>LUTY01002979.1 GCA_001640045.1 Candidatus Thiomargarita nelsonii
AAAAGCGAATGACAAAACACGCGATATTCCTATTATTTTCATCAGTGGTTTAAATGAAATATTTGACAAGCTTAAGGCTTTTAGTTTGGGATGCGTGGATTATATTTCTAAACCTTTTAAAAAGGAGGACGTGCTTGCGCGGGTAAAAACCCATTTGAAACTGCACCGTTTGCAACAACAATTGGCGGCACAAAACCAAGAATTACAAAAAGCCTTAGAGGAGCTTCGAAACACCCAACAAGAACTGATTCAAGCTGAAAAAATGGCGGCTTTAGGACAACTGATTGCAGGGGTTGCTCATGAAATTAATAACCCTCTTAGTGCCATTAATTCCTCTGTGATGAGTATCAATGAATTTTTGAGCCAAACTATCACACAGTTACCTGAATTTTTTCGTTCCCTGCCTGAAGAAAAACAACAGGCTTTTTTTGCCTTACTGCAAAGATCTTTAGCAAAAGAAACCCTGTTTTCTACCAAAGAAGAACGCGAATTGAAACGCAAACTGAGCCGGCAATTGAAAGATATTGAGGATGCTGATATTGTGGCGGATACTTTGGTGGAGATGGGTATTTATGACAATGTTGAAGAATTTTTCTCCTTATTACAAGCCCCTGATAGTGAAATTATTTTAGACTTCGCTTATAAAATATCTAATTTACAAAGAAGCTCAAAAACGATTGAAACCGCGAGCCAACGTGCCTCTAATGTGGTATTTGCCCTGAAAATATTTGCCCGTTTTGATCAGCTTGGAAAAAAAGTCCAGGCTAATATCACAGACAGCATTGAAACCGTATTAACCCTTTATCACAACAAACTCAAACACGATATTGAAGTGATAAAACACTATGCCCCATTACCGCCTATTTTGTGCTATCCCGACGAACTCAATCATGTGTGGACGAATCTGATTCATAACGCCTTACAAGCGATGGAGTATAAAGGTACTTTAATCATTGAAGTCAGCGAACAAGATAAACAAGCCGTTATCAGCATGACTGACAGCTTTAGCCTGCTTGCGTGGACGTTTTGGCGCCGGCGGCGTGCTGCAATATGGCCAAGGAAAATGGTATCCCGGCGAACCCCTCTCACGTTGGGCATTGGGCTGCTACTGGCGCAAAGATGGCGGTGTGGCAAGATGATCGCTTGATCGCTGACGACACGAAAAAGTATAATGACAGCGTCGAACAAGCCCAACAATTTATCCAAGGCTTGGCACGCAGCTTAGGTGTCAAATCAGAATATATTGTGACTGGTTATGAAGATGCCCTCTATTATTTATGGAAAGAAGGCAATGTGCCCGATAATCTCGATCCCCTCAAAAGTGATCTCAAAGATGGTTTGGAACGTCAGCGATTGGCTCGCTTACTCAGTCGAGGCTTAAACCAGCCCACCGGTTACTGCTTGCCACTACGCAAGCACGATGATGGCAAATGGCAAAGTAGTTCGTGGACATTTAGACGTGGCAAAATGTATCTCATACAGGGAGATTCTCCGATGGGATTGCGGCTGCCGCTAGATTCGCTGCCTTGGGTGGAGCGTAAAATTCAGGAAGAGCGCAGCCTGTTTGAGGAACATCCGCCCTTACAAGAGTTTCATGGTGAAGTCGCGCAACGCTATAGCCAATGGGTTGAGGCACCGCCTGAGCATGAGGGCATTCACGAACAGCAACTGGAATATGAAAAAATTTTTATATGAAGAAGCCCATTCTGCCCGATTAGGCACCGAAAAATTCATGCTCGACGGGCGACACACCGGCACGGGTGGCGGCAATCATGTCACCTTAGGCGCTGCCACGCCGGTTGACAGCCCGCTGCTACGTCGTCCCGATTTACTACGGAGCCTGATTACTTATTGGCAACACCACCCCAGCTTGTCCTATTTATTTTCTGGCTTATTTCTTGGCCCAACCAGCCAAGCACCACGTATTGATGAGG
>LUTY01002980.1 GCA_001640045.1 Candidatus Thiomargarita nelsonii
CGATTTAGGGTTGGCGCGACGCCCAAAACTACCGCCCGCATAAAGCATGTGTAGCCGAACTTGCTCGGGCTTCATATTCAACGCTTTGGCGACTGCCATTTGGTCACCTGTATTCATCTGCACTCCGTAATACAGATCACAAGCGTCGGTATGCAAATCAACGACACAGTTCATTGGTTCCATGGCTGCATGGGCGAGATAGGGAAATTCAAAGGAGGCACTCAGCGTCTGTTTTGCGGCTTGACGACCCTTTGATAAATTTCCCTTTTGTGCGGCAATCGCACCCGGCTGGGCAGCCATTTTTTTGTATTGAGCCATGATGGCATCGGAACTCAGCTTAAAAGCTTCGCTTTCGTCCCATTCGATCTTTAGTGCATCCCTTGCCGTCTTAGCGCTCCAAAAATCAGTGGCAACCACTGCCACGCCGGTGGGTATTTGTACAATGTGTTTTACGCCGGGCATTTTGATGGCTGTGTCGGCGTTGTAGGATTTCAGCTTTGCACCAAAGCGTGGTGGGTGTGCCACCAGTGCCGTTAGCATGTTAGGCAGAAAGATGTCTTGGGTATAGATTGCTGTGCCCTGAGTCTTGTCTATGTTGTCCTTACGCACCAAGCCTTCTTTGCCAATTAATCGGAATTCTTTGGGATCTTTTAGTTCCACATCCAGGGGTAGAGGCTGTTTCGCAGCGGCCGCCGCAAATTCTCCAAATCCTGCGGACCGTCCCGATGCTGGATGGGAGATGCGACCGTTGCTTATCTCAATGCTGTCCACCTGCCATTGCTCTGCCGCCGCTGCCATTAACATTTGACGAGCAGTTGCCCCAGCCTTACGCATTTGTTGAAAGGCGTTGGCGATGGCGGTGCTGCCACCAGTACCTTGCGTACCCCAGAATAAATTCTTGTAGAGTTTGGCGTTTGCAGGTGCCGCCTCAACACGGATTTGTTCCCAGTTCGCATCCAGTTCTTCGGCGACTAGGGTGGCCAATCCGGTATAAGTGCCCTGCCCCATTTCCAAATGCTTTATAATGACTGTTACTGTTGCATCTTGGTCAATACGCAGAAAGGCATTCGCTTGCCATGATGCCTCCGCCATTGAGAGGCCGGGTATGCTCATTTCTAATAACAGTCCACCGCTTACCGCCGCTGTGACTTTCAGGAAATTTCGGCGATCTTGTGAGAATGAAGCCTGGTCGCTGTTGAATAATAGATTTTTCATCTTCATACTCCTAAGTGTTTGGCAGCGGTTTTGATAGCGGCGCGGATGCGCGGATAGGTAGCACAACGGCAAATATTGCCACTCATGATGCTATCAATCTGCTCATCCGATGGGTTGGGATTGTTACGCAATAAAGAAGCTGCGGTCATGATCTGACCGGATTGACAATAACCGCACTGAGTCACCTGATGCTCTTGCCAAGCGAGTTGAATTGCCAAGCCAGCCTTGTCAGAAAGTCCTTCGATTGTGGTGATGGTTTTGCCGACAGCGGTGGAGACTGGGTAAACACAACTACGCATCGCTACCCCGTCGATATGCACGGTGCAAGCACCACACTGGGTAATACCACAGCCAAACTTTGTGCCGGTCAGATGCAAATGATCGCGTAGCACCCAAAGCAAGGGCGTTTCAGGTGAAACATCTACCTGATGCGACTGTCCATTGATGGAAAGGGTAAATTTCATAAAGATTTCCTTTGTTTAGCAGTAAAAATAACCCTTAAAATTAAGGACAAGTCTAATCTGACCCGAAACGTTTGTGATTAGATTTATCGTTTAAGGGTAGTACCTCTAAATCGTCTTAAAATTCTGTTAATGACCGAGAAATCCTTGAACCGCGTTATTCAATCATTTTTTTAATGGCTTTTAACTTGAGTTAACGTATAAGTCTTTGAATTTTAATACCTCCATTGGTTTGTAGGGACTACCCACCAATGCCG
>LUTY01002990.1 GCA_001640045.1 Candidatus Thiomargarita nelsonii
CGAGAGTAATAATTTAGCTATTTTAGGTCTCAAAACCTATGGTGAACAAAATGCTAAAAAACATATTGTTAGCACCCAAATTGAACATAAAGCGGTGTTAGAACCATTGGCAATACTCAAAAAAAGCGGGTTTGATGTTACCCTGGTGCCGCCCACCAAGGGTGGTTGGGTTGAAGCCGATGCTATTAAAGATGCCGTCAGGGATGACACTTTGCTGGTGTCAGTGATGCATGTCAATAATGAAACGGGGATTATTCAACCCCTAGCTGAAATTGCAGAACGGCTCGCAACGCATCAGGCTTATTTTCATGTTGATGCGGCACAAGGATTTGGTAAAGATATTCCGACACTCCGCCATCCACGTATCGATTTGATCAGTGCCAGTGCCCATAAAATTTATGGCCCTAAAGGTGTCGGAACGTTGATTGTGCGTCGTCGTGCTTATCAGAAAGTGCCGCTAACAGCACTGATGTACGGTGGAGGACAAGAACGGGGATTAAGACCAGGTACTTTGCCAGTACATTTAATTGTTGGATTTGGCGTAGCGACTGAGCTTGCATTAAAGCAAGCTGAAAAACGTGCCAATATTTGTCGCGTATTTCGTGACCAAGTTTTAAAAGGATTAGCACCGTTAAAGCCGGTGATTCATGGTGATCCAGCGCGTTGCTTACCCCATGTGATTAACTTTTCTGTTGATGGACTTGACTCTGAGGCGGCTATGCTGGCATTAAAAGGGCTTGTCGCCATTTCCAATGGCTCAGCTTGTACCTCTTCTAACTATACGCCGAGTCATGTGCTGAAAGCAATGGGGGAAACAGAAATACAAGGAGCATTACGGATGTCTTGGTGCCATAGGACTGAACAAGTGAACTGGGCTGAAATTGTTAAATATTTAAATCGAGTTCTTATTTAAGTGATCAGTTATCAGGTAACAGTTATCAGAAATAGGATTTTTAAGGCTCTATCGAAGACCCAAAAATCCTATTTCTTCAAGAAATAGGATTTTTAAGGCTCTTTCAAACACAAAAAAATATTAGCTATGATAACTGATAACTGATAACTGACAGAGAGTCTCAAAAATACAAGACGTACTTTGCACTCATAGCCAATGCCGCTATAAAAATACTGAACACCAAACCTACCAATATTCCCTTCAAAAAATTATCTCTGCTACCACGTAATAACCTCACTTTTTCTATTTCCAATAGTTTCACTTTGTCCTGTACCTCCTCAAGTTGTTTCCTGAATAAGTCAGAGTCTTTTTGGGCTTGTTTAGTGATGTTAACAATTTTTTTCTGAAGAGTTTGGTATTCCTCATTTTTTTTCTTAATTAATTTACCCAACTTAGTGATTTCTAGTTGGGGATCATGGATATCGTGTCCTTTAGCCAAACTAGCTGCACTTTTTTCCACCTGGATTTTTAAACGTAAAACTTCTGATTTAGCTTGGCTGAGCCGAGATATTTGTGAACGGGTGATTTTATGAGCCTCTTCAAGATGCATAAGGCGTTCTTCAAGAGAGGTTTTGTTTTCATCAACTGTCGGGGTGGCACTCGCTTTTTCGGCATTGGTGCTATTTTTCACAGTTACCGTGCTTTGATTTGTAGAAGACATAATTATCGTAACAAATAAATAGACTTGTCCCTTTTTAAAAAAAACGGCTGTTTTCAACAGCGGGCTTTTTCTTAAAAAGTCACTGGGCTATAGACTCAAAAAATATCCACATCTGTTGATAATATAGACAAAAGTGGATACCATTTTAACTTGACATTTTTTTAAGTTTGTGGTATAAAATACAGCACAATGTTTGAGGTGGTTAGCCTTCCACGTTAAAAAAAACGGTCAAACATTGTTTAAGTAACCCTAAACGGACAGACGGCGAAGGGATAATGGGTTGATACCTCCCTTATACACAGATGTGGCACTGGATACTCCATTTGTTGAATTGTCACGTTTGTCTATAAAATTGTTATCTAGTCGAAAAAATCAGTCTGGAATTTTGGATAACCGACTAATGGTCATTTTTATATGAAATACGGGCTAGGAGTCCAAGATTTATCTTGGACGTCCAAGATAAATCTTGGACTCCTAAATACTGTTGAACAACGTTCAAATACATACATTAAATATTGTTTTTGTCTAGCGACTGCTATTGCCAAACCTTAATAGTCTTATCTTCACTTGCCGAAACTAGCGTACCTCCAGCGGGACAAAAGGCAAGAGATTTCACCATGCAATCATGCCCTTGCAAGGTAGCCAGCCCCTTGTGACTATTGACATCCCACAATTTAATGGTTTTATCACAGCTACCAGAAGCCAACATTTGTCCGTTTGGATGAAAAACGAGAAAACACACGGAATGCCAATGCCCTTCCAAAGTAGCCAGCATTTTACCCGTACTCACATCCCACAACTTGATCGTATTGTCATCACTACCTGATGCCAGTGTACGTCCATCAGGGCTGAAACTTAAAGAACGGACATATTTAGTATGCCTTTTTAAAGTACGGATTTCTTTACCCGTCTTGACATCCCACAACTTAACCGTGTTATTCACACTACCGGCAACGAGAGTGCGACCATCGGGACTGAAAGTAACAGTATTTAGCCCACACGACTCCAACAGTACTTTACCTGTTCTCAATTCCCGCAACCTGATGAAGGCATCGTCTGTCGATGCTAAGGTACGTCCGTCAGGACTAAAGGAGATCGAATTCACCCACATTCTTTCTTTTTGCAGAGTGTAGAGTAGACTACCTGTACTCACTTCCCATATTTTAATAGTGTTATCATCACTCCCCGATATCAGGATACCTCCATCCTGACTAAAGGCAACTGATAACACGGGTGTTTGATGTCCTTTTCGCCACTTGAGCCCGTTTTTTTGATGTGGAAGGCTAACCACCTCAAGCCTGTTTATTAAACTAAATTAGAAAAATAATGTCAAGTTTTTTTTTTTGCGTTCTTATTTTCAATGTTAAACATTGATCGTACAGCCTATACATGTAGTATTAACATGTAAATAGTTATCAATATTTTTGTGTACTATATTTTTAGCTAGTGCAGGAGAGCGGAAATCCCCATACCACTCTGGTGCTGAAATCGAGCCATCGTGAAAAATCCTATTTTTTGAAACGAAGTAACGAAGTAAAAAATAGGATTTTTGAGAGTGCCGCAATCTGTGAAAAATCCTATTTTTGAAATAGTTCCCACTCGACGCTGGCGCGTGGGAACCAGAAAAAATATTACTCTGACCCCAAATATTGCTTTTTCTATGAAATTCAATGAATAACTGAGGAGATGAATTCAAATGAACAGCCTAAAAAAAATACGCATCCAAGGTTTTAAATCTATTGTTGACCAAGAATTTGAACCAGGGCAAGTGAATGTGTTAATTGGTGCCAATGGGAGTGGTAAAACCGCCCTCTTAGAAGCTATTGGTATGTTGAGCGCGGCTATCAGCGGCACAGTAGATAATGAAGCCTTGCAGCGACGTGGCGTACATTTAACCACTCCACAATTGTATAAATCTTCTTTTAAGGATGTAGAAAATCATCAGATTGGTTTATCTATGCAATGGCAAGATGAAAATGCACTTTGGCATTATGCTGTCGAGTTAGAAAATGAAAATTCCCAAGGCGCTTGGGCTTATCAAGCAGAACACTTAAAGCTGAATAATGAATTGATTTTACAGCCTCAACATAAGGACACTGATGGCACTTTTCCGGTTAAACCTCAATACACTTATGAAGGTGCCCTTTCTGAGAGCAAAAATGTCAGCGTTCAAGGGATTTCAGCGTTGTTAAAAACACTCAAATCTTATGCGATTTATACACCTATTACCCCCATGCTCCGTGATTTAATCACCGATCCAAGGTCGTTCTCCGAGCCGTTTCTGGGTCTCTCTGGTAATCGACTCGCCAATGCTATGCAAGACCTCATAGATGTGGAAAATGAAACTTATGGTTATCTGGATTTGGATGAAGTGTTGGACCTACTGGATTGGATAGACAGTATCAAAGTCGAATCACAGAATGCTGATTTACCAAAAATCCTTCGCTTTACCGAATTATTTATGCGAAAAGACAATAACATGTTCACGGCTCATGATGCCAGCGAGGGCAGTCTTTATGTCTTTTTTCTATTGACGCTTGCCATGCACCCTGATGCGCCGCTTATCTTTGCCGTTGAGAATTTTGACCAAGCCCTGCATCCCCGTTTAGCACGCGCTCTAGCTAAATTCTTCTGCATGGCGATTTTTGGTAATCCTCGTCAACCGATAGCCTTTTTGACCACTCATAATCCCTTAGTTTTAGATGGACTTAATCTTCGTGATGAAAGAGTGCGTTTATTTGCGATAGATCGTGATAGCAAGGGATACACGACGAGAGTAATAATTTAGCTATTTTAGGTCTCAAAACCTATGGTGAACAAAATGCTAAAAAACATATTGTTAGCACCCAAATTGAACATAAAGCGG
>LUTY01002982.1 GCA_001640045.1 Candidatus Thiomargarita nelsonii
TCAACGATTAATACTTTATTTCCAGAAAGTGTCAATAGCCAAGGGGCTAACCATGCAATGAATTGTTGAGTACCCGTCGATTCTTCGGTGATAAAATCATAAGCCACCTTCATTTTTTCACCATTGACATCTATGCCTTCATGGTAGGTTTTCGCTAACAATTTTGGTTTACCATTTTCAGATTGTAAGGTTTTAATGTCAAAACCATGAATGACAAAATCGGTTTTTGCCAAAATATCTAAAAAGAACGCTTCGGCTTTTTTATCTGCTTTGATTAACGCCAGTGCCGGTTCATAATTGATCCGATTGGGGGTATTGACGATGGTGATTAATTATTAGCCAATCCTTATCAAAAAGTTGCGATTGTCACTCATGCTGGTGTCATCCGTATTTACAACTACAGGGATTTTTGATAAGCAGGGTCAAAATATTTTCAGATTATTGTTGCGGTTTTTAAATCTTTTAAATAGTGGTTTTCACAATGATGATTTATAGGATTCTAAAGCAATTGAATTTTCAATATCTATCTTATAATTACGAATGAGTGCCACCACTTCATCACTTAAATTCTGATAGCCTTGGGTGTCAATATCCAAATATTCACCATGCGCTATTTGGTTTCTTCTTTTTAACAAACTTTCATCAATCAATTTGTATTTGAATTTATAAGAATCAGGATTAATACCTATAGAACTAGCAATTTCTTCAAATACTAATGAACTGAGGTTTGATTGTGTATTAATAACACCTTTATAGAATATTTTGGCTTTTTTATCCAATTTGTCCAGAAAAAAATTGGCAACCTGTATATTTGGGGTTATTTTGTTAGTTTCTACTAGCTGTTCAATTTCTGTTTTTAATCCAAAGAGAATAAAACACGTTTTTAATTCCCTATAAGATAATCCTTGATGAGCGACAAAATTCAAATAAGCTTCCGATGAACTTTTCACAAATCCTTCCCAATGTGCGTAGAGAATCGGAATGCCTGCTCTCAGCAAACTTCGTGCCTGTATTGAATTAACCCGTGGAATAAGCTTTTTCAGGTTATCTATTTCTTGTATACGCCATCCCAACTCGTCGTTTAAGTGATTTTGAATATCAGAAATAGTACGAAGTTTGTTCATGGACGAAAAAAATCCTCTGGGAGTAATTTAGCCAATTGCATCGCACCGTAAGTACCACCCGTCAAATATTTGGAATAACTGTTATTTTTCCAAAGCTGCTCAATTTTTTCTCGCATCCATTCTGGTTGTTTTTTGATTTGAGCAATTGTATCAAGATGTTTAGAAACTCCCACCGCTATGGTTTGATAAGCAGAAACCATAAATTTGCCTTTAAAACGTTTTCCATCCCCATGCCATCGTTTAAAAACATCTTTGCCTATGGTGTCATTTAAAAAAGAAAAAGTTTGGAAGAAAATCTTTTTTTCCGTGCTAAAGTCAAGTTTTTCATCGCCAGGATAGCGATTCGCTAACTTTAACATGCCATCATCAAGATAGTCATGGACATTCAATCCACTTTGATAAGGGATTTTTCGATGAATTAAAAAACGCAATATTAATTCAACGGGAGTTTGTTTATTTTGAGCATTTTCGGTTTGGGCAATCATGGAAAGAAAGGGTTCAGATTTTGAAAGTTTAACAATCCATTTATAAAAAGATTCGTTAACCATCACCATACTACAAGTGCGAATTTCTTGTTCTGTTAAAATAGAACCACTTTCATTTAAACGTTGAAATAGTTCAAATTTAGTGTCGGGATTCGTACCTTTACCAAGAATCTCAACCCGAATCCGTGCCCGTTTAATGTCAAATTGTTGTGCCTTAGTCAGTCCATTTTTCCATGATTGATCTGCCAGACTGGGTAATTTCTTGGTACCTTGCAGGATTGATGGGGGTATAAGTTTTCCTTCGCTATCTATTAAAATGCCAG
>LUTY01002983.1 GCA_001640045.1 Candidatus Thiomargarita nelsonii
GTCAAAACCAGGTCTAAATTTGAGGTAAGACCTGGCAGGTTTGGGTTTAACCTGCCAGGTCTGGTTTTGACTAAGACTATAGGAAGTTATTGCATGCACGTTCCTAATTATATAATGGGAGTTGTTTGGCGATTTTGAAAAGTTGCTTGACTAACGAGAGTGGGGAACACTGAGTACAACTTCTTTTAGAAAATAACGAATAAACCCAAGCTTATAATTGGGTTATTCGTTTATTTCTTAATTCGTTGTACTCATTGGTTGTACTTATTGTTAACTATATAACGGGCAATGCCAGTCATTTAATATTAACATTTTGATTTTATTATTTGTTTTAATATACGGACGGGATTTGCAAGACCAAAGCAACGTTTTAGGACTGAAACGTTACGGACGGGGTTGCAAACCCCGTCCGGCACTTATTTTATTTAATAAAATCAATCCTCTGTACTGTAATTTATGGCATTTATTTGTAGGAAGCGTGTTTCTAACTCCGCTAATTTCGGCGATTGCGGATTAACTTTGCGTAACTTTTCCAAGTACTGCTCAGCTTTGTCTCGCAACCCCCTTTCCAAGAAGCTTTCTATCCAGGTGGCATAACGTGTCTCAATCTTTTCTAAACCCGCCAAAGCTTCAACATTGGTTGGGTCTTTTTTTAACACTTTTTTATAACAATCCAGTGCGTTCCCGCCCTCTCCCGTTGTCAGGCGATCCGCATCAAAATGTGCTTGGCATTTTCGCAACAAGCTTGCGATATCAGCAGAATCAAATGACGTGTTTTGCTCCTGCGAGTCGTTATTTGGCATCCAATCACACCCACCAAAACAAAATTCTCCTCTGAGTGAGGCGTTATACCAAGGCTTTTGCTTGCCATTGCTGACTCTTACGACGGCTTCACGCACTCGTTTGAACATGCTTTCTATTGTCAGGCGAGGCGTTCGTATGCCTTGTAGCAAATACTTTGTGTACAATCCATTGTTTTCATAACTATTATCTGAGGCAGTCGCTCCCGGATGGGTGGCAAAAGCAATAAGTATTCCATCAGCCCGTGTTTCTGCTAAACCCTTACTCAAACTGCGTTCTGCCACTTTCCAACGAAAGGGATCATTTCGGCAAGCATCTAAAATGATAATATTCAGCCCATTTTTCGCCTTTTCCATTCTTTGCACGATTTCACTTAAACGCACGGTGTAGTTTTGAATACCGATTTCATCGTTAATCCTATCGTTGTTAGTGGGTATCAGATAATTTTCTCCTTTGATTTGGGCACCGTGCCCAGAGAAATAAAACACTCCCACGCCCTTGTTGGCAGTTAGACGTTTTTCAAAAGCCTGAATGGCTTGCCCCATCTCTCCAAAAGTGAGATTTGTTTTGAGATCCACCTTAAAACCTTTTTCTGTCAGTGTTTGGGCTATAGCCTTGGCATCATTAACAGGGTTAGTGAGCGGGCCATATTCATAGTTATTGTTCCCTATCACTAAAGCCAATTGAGCCTGAGACGATTTTTTCGGTTCAAAACGCATGGGTGTGCCACGATCAGATACCTCATCCGGGGCAAGGATTACACGCATCAAGATGAGTAGTGCGACTACAAGGATGGCTGTTGTCAAAAAAAGGGTTAAAGATTTAAGTGATTGTTTCATAATATATTTATCAAATAAGCCTCGTTTTTTTTGGTGGATTTTCCATAAAAATATTGATATTTATTAATGTAATAACATTATTTGTGTTGAGTTTAGGATGTTGTGATTCCATAGATATCCACCCTAAAAATTTGGTAGAATATCAATAATTATGGCACCCTTCAAAAGTAGTTTACAGTTTAGTGTGCTAAATTTAGTTGTTTCGGGAACTCGCTCTGCGATTTCCCGCAACGAAGTAAGCGTAGCTAAACTAAAGCCAGAGATAATTGAAGGGTGCCATAATTATCAAT
>LUTY01002984.1 GCA_001640045.1 Candidatus Thiomargarita nelsonii
GTGCATACCGATCTTATGTAACATTTCAAAAGCCAGAACACCAGCATTTGTACAAGCGTGCAGAGGACGTTCCCCATATTGAAACAGCATCTCTTGATAAAAAGCACCAACAGCGTTCTTAATTTCATGCTGACGACTGTTTTCCAAAATTGCGCTACGCAAATAGGCCAAAATTTTACCGCTCGTTTCCCCAACAGGTTTCCTAGCAGTTAGCTTGAGCCCTCCAATAATTTCCGCAATGGCGAGAAAATCTGGTGATTCACCCACCGCCATTTTGAGCAAACCACGAAACTTTGGAGTCCGTATGCCATACTTTTCGGCAGCCAGCCCTTTTTTTATCTCGCCATGATGGCAAACCCAATCAACTGGTGTACCTTCGGCACGCCAAAATCTATTTTCATAATGCCAATTGCCACCGAGCCGCTTGTGTGTTTTTCCGTAATTGACCAAATCCCTTGCTAAGCCAAGCTGCCAATCGAAAACTTTATCAAGTACCACTAAACCAATTTGTTCATCTCGGCTAAAGTGCCGAATGCAGACAGTGTCCCTATTTTTATATTTATCTTCTGGATAGCGGTCAAAAAGACCGGGTTCTAGTTGTAATTTGGCAATAGCCTGTTTAATTCTTTGTTGGTATCGGGACTTAAGTTCCCCACGGAGTACGCCCAGTTTATCAAGAATAAAGAGATACTCCGCTGTGAACAATACTGGATTTTCATTATCGATCTCTGCTCCTTTTGAGCCGGCATGTGGATTTAAACGCATGAAACCATGTTTATCAAACCAGCGTTTTTCAACTTCTTGTACGATTTGGTGTATTTTATCTTGTTGTGATGAAGTGGTTTTCGACGGTTTTACATAAAGAATAGCGGCTCGACTCGCACGCTGTTCAGAGCCACCATATCCATAGTGACAATGATCACCAACCATTTTGCCCGGATGAACACCTTTGTCAACGACAAAATGTGTACGATGTTTAGCGCGACAAATATACAAAATACGGCCCGGTTCATGACCTCCTGCAAACGGATACCAGCCGGGGGGCGTTGATTTACCGATATCCTCCCAACTGTATTCCTGATCTTGTCCAACCAAAACGTCATACCTTGAGCTACTGCTCTCTCGTCCCCCGTAACCGTAGTTACAACGCCCACTCACCACTTTTCCGGGGTGGCGTTCATTACCGCGATAGGCTCGACAAACTGGCAACGGTGTTCCGTTAGCCTCCCAGCCACCTTGAATGGCATTAGGGGGGATTTGTCCATTTATAACCGGTTGCCACGAGATTTCACTGGCTGCTTGGGAAGAAAATAAGATAAGCGCAATGGCGGGGAGTGTTTTTTTTAGGTTTGATTTATCCTCCTCCCGTGTCATCCAATCAATCAGCTTTGCTGATGTGCTATTTCCATTCAGAATTGCCGAAAAAATATCAAGCATTTGACCCCCCCTGATATCGTAAATTGATTGATAACATATTTCACCTTCATTATCAGTTTTGCCTCAAAATGTCGGGTAATAGGTAAATGTGCAATAATATTATTAGCAACTTCACGAAGAAAGTGCGAATTTTGTAGAAGTGTCCTTTTGGACTCTGTATCGCACGACGGAGAATTTGATTAATTCGAGTTTGGAGCGATTCAACGTCGGCTTGGACTTTGAAGGATATTATTTTGCTAATGACTTTAAACCCATACTGACACAAGTCAGTTCATACGCCATTTTGAGTCTTTTAGAATTTTGTACCGGTTCCTCCGTGTTTAACTTAAACAGTTCGGCTTCAACTTTTTCTATCTGATTTTCAACTTCAGCATGAGAGGTGTCTATTGTTTGCGCTAAATGAAGCACCGTCATCCATTTTTTTCTTAAATGACTGTGCATACCGATCTTATGTAACATTTCAAAAGCCAGAACACCAGCATTTGTACAAG
>LUTY01002985.1 GCA_001640045.1 Candidatus Thiomargarita nelsonii
GAAAAATCAAAAAAACGGGTACTCGAACTGTTGGAAAATAAGCGTTATGCGATTACAGAAAAAGGGCAAATTCTTAACAAGGAAAGTCTGCTCTTACTGTATGATAAGCAACAACGGGAGAGGATTAATCGTATGATTGCCGATTGTGGTTGGCGTAATGCTGATAGCAGATTGGAAGGTAAGGGAATATTCCGTAATCTGACATTCGATACCGGCAAAGCGACACTCACAAAATTTGCAAAACAACAAATCAAAAATCTTGCTGCCGCTTTTAATAAAAGTCTGCCGAGTTTGATTAAACTACATGGGCATACGGATAGCCAAGGTTTCAGAGGAATCTCTGAACCAGAGGAAAATAAACGCCTCAATCTTAAATTATCTCAACAACGGGCTAAAGCGGTGAAAAGGGAATTGGTGGCGCAAGGAGTTTATGAGAAACGTATTCAGATACGGGGATATGGGCAAAGTCGGCCACTGGTAAAGGAGAATTCAGTCAAAGCTTGGGCAAAAAATCGGCGGGTAGAGATTGAATCGGTGGATTAATGCAAAACAACGAATGTCCGAAATAAACGAATAAACCTATGTCTGTGACGAATAGGGTTTGCAACAACTCCGTTCGCCACGTTTCACCCCAATGCTTGATAAAATACCGTAAAACTATTAGGGCATTTTTCTTCAATAATATTTATATCAGATAATTCAGCGATTTCCCAACGGGTATATTTATTGTCTGGCATATTCGCTTTCTGACAAATACGTTTAAAATACTGATGAGGATGGTTAGCATTCGGATCGTTCCTTTTTCCCCATATTATCTCTGGCTCAGTCGGGAGTGCTTTTAAATCACTCAATCCCAGTGCTGCCCAAGCCTGACTATCACAAAGCAACCAACTTTCTGAGGCACTTTTTGGAACGCAGGCAATAGGGGCACCTTCTACTGCGCTAAAGCCATCCAATATTTCCTGGTATTTTACTTTCCATTGTTTTAAATCTTTGGTATCAGCATCCACCATGAAAACCACAGCATCATAACCCTCACGTTTGGCAATCATCATAGCAGAAAATGCTTTTTCTCCATGCCCCTTTAAACCAAAGCGCTTTTTTTTGCCACTAAAGGATATAAGTTCCTTTCTATGTCGTATCTCAAATACGATATCCAAATTCGGCTTCATTTTACGGATGAATTTTTGTATCCAGCCTTCGTTAATTTCATAACGATTTTTGCGAGGACAATATGTTTTTCCTCCCATGTCATGCTCACCTTCTCCACAAATGAGTATTTTCATCAAATTTCCCCCTTGAACGACGAAAAACCGCTTCCCTAACCCATTGTTCTAGGGTGTTGCTTGAAGTATGAAACCAAATTTCACCCGCGCCTTGATATTCAAAGTCTTTTTGTATTTCATTGATTTCATGAAATCCGACTGAAATAGCCGCACCATTTGTGTTGCGGGCGACAAAACGTATTTGCTCAGCTTGAAACCGATTCACTAAAACAGGGGAATGTGAAGTCATAATTAACTGGGCTAATTGCTCTTGATGAATATTCTCAATTAAGTCAGGTAAAATATGAGGTTCAAGCCCGTCTTCAACTTCATCAATCAATATCAGACTGATTTGATCACCTAATTCTGGTAATGAAGCCAGTGTGATGAGACGCAAGTATCCATCACTGATATGTTCAGCCGGAATGTCATGGCTCGGAGGAAAATTTTCGGCAATCTGCAAATTGATCCAACCGGCACTTTTTTGAATCGTGTGAAGTGCCTTGAGTGAGGGTATGTGGCTCAATCGCTTAACAATACGATCTTTTTGCTCTGGAGAAAGTGCAGCCAGAAAACCGCTTAAGCCTTTGCCTTGATATCCCATTTGCAAGGCAGCGCTTCTGGCTCCGTGACGCATAATCGCAGGATTCATCAATTCAA
>LUTY01002986.1 GCA_001640045.1 Candidatus Thiomargarita nelsonii
AGTGATTTGATGGTATTATCCGCGTGTGAAACGGGCGTGGGTGAAGTCGTAGGCGGAGAAGGTGTGATGGGATTGCCTTATGCTTTTTATGTCGCTGGTAATAAAAATACTATACTCACATTATGGAAAATATCCGATGAGATCACAACAGAGTTTATCACGAGCTTTTTTGCCAAGCTCAAAGCCGGCGTGGGACAAATAGAGGCGTTGACGGCGACTAAGCGCGAGTTTTTGAAAAAGGGTGGTATTTATAGTAATCCTAAGTTTTGGGCGGCGTTTGTGTTGTATGGTGTTTAAAAGTACGCACAAAATTTCTCACGATTTGTGAAACACTACTGACAGAGGAGATTTTAATGAAACTGAAAAAATGGTTTCTTGCATTGGCGATAGGTTTAATCGCATTATGTGCCCAAGTTTTTGCCCAAGATGATCAGCTAGAATTAGCTAAGGCTTATGATGTCCAAGTTGAACAATATTATCAACAAGGGCTATTTGAACAAGCTCTGCCTTTGGCTGAAAAAAGCTATCGTCTCAAAAAAGAGGTGCTAGGAGAAAAGCACCCTGACACAATAACTAGCCTGACTAATTTGGCTAAAATTTACCAAGACTTAGGCCGCTTTACTGAGGCTTTGCCTTTGTTTGAAAAAGGCTATCGTCTGTCTTTTGAGGTGTTAGGCGAAAAACACCCAGAAACTCTCACAAGCCTGTGTCATTTGGCTTTCATTTACCAAGAGTTAGGCCGCCTTTCCGATGTATTGCCTTGGTTTGAAAAAGGCTATCGTCTCAGAAAAGAGATATTAGGGGAAAAGCACCCAGAAACCCTCGCCAGCCTGACTCATTTAGCGGGGATTTACCAAGACTTAGGCCGTATTTATGAGGCATTGCCTTTGTTTGAAAAAGCCTATCATCTCAGAAAAGAGGTGTTAGGGGAAAAACACCCAAACACCATCGACAGCTTGACTCATTTAGCGGGAATTTACCAAGATTTAGGTCATCTTTATGAGGCATTGCCTTGGTTTGAAAAAGGCTATTATCTCAGAAAAGAGATATTAGGGGAAAAACACCCAAACACCATCAACAGCCTGACTCATTTAGCGGGAATTTACCAAGATTTAGGTCATCTTTATGAGGCATTACCTTTGTTTGAAAAAGGCTATCGCTTATCCGTGGATGTATTAGGAAAAAAGCACCCAAGCACCATTTTGATCCTGACTAATTTAGCAGTCATTTACCGAGAATTAGGCCGCTTTTCTGAGGCATTGCCTTTGTCTGAAAAAAGCTATCGTCTTTTTGAAGAGGTGTTAGGAGAAAAGCATCCAAACACCATCTTGAGTCTGAATAATTTAGCGCGAATTTACAACGACTTGGGGCACTTATCTGAGGCATTGCCTTTGTTTGAAAAATGCTATCGCTTATCAGTGGAAATATTGGGCAGGAAACACCCTTTAACCCTTAAAAGCCTTAATGATTTAGCGGTCATTTACCGAGAATTAGGCCGCTTTTCTGAAGCATTACCTTTGTCTGAAAAAGCCTATCATCTTTTGAAAGAGGTGTTAGGAGAAAAGCACCCTTTAACTCTTGTCAGTATAAATAATTTAGCTAAAATTTACCAAGACTTAGGCCGCTTTTCCGATGCCTTGCCTTTGTTTGAAAAAGCCTATTATCTCAGAGAAGAGGTGTTAGGAGAAAAACACCCTTCAAATCTCATTAGCCTGACTGGTTTAGCTAGAATTTACCAAGACTTAGGCCACCTTTCCGAGGCTTTGCCTTTGTTTGAAAAAGCCTATCATTTCAGAAAAGAAATGTTAGGCGAAAAACACCCAGACACCCTCTACAGCCTGCATCATTTGGCTTATATCTATGAAAAAGCAGGCAAGATCAATAAAGCCATTAAACACTTGGAAAAAGTTCTAACAGGTGTAG
>LUTY01002987.1 GCA_001640045.1 Candidatus Thiomargarita nelsonii
ACGCAGGGTATGAAAGATTCTCTAGTACGGGTTATCAAACCCAAAAAGGATAAAGGTAACGCTACCCTCACGAAAAATGACAAAATGTGGAGCTTTTCGCCCAAAACTAACCGTGTCATCAAAATTCCGTCGAGTATGATGAATCAAAGCTGGATGGGTTCAGATTTTTCCAATAATGATGTTGCCAAGGCGGACAATTTACTCAAGCATTACACACACACGCTTAAAGGCATCAAAACACATCAGGGACAAAAGGTGTTTATTATCGAAGCTGTGCCGTTTGAATATGCGCCGGTTGTTTGGGGTAGAGAGGTGCTAAAAATCCGTGCTGATTATATTGTTTTAGATCATGCTTTCTATGATCAAGATAATATATTGGTCAAAAAAATGGTGACGCGAGACATCAAATTCATGGGTGGTAAACTCATTGCTGCGACGCAGCGTATGCAGAAGGCTGAAAAACCGGCAGAATGGACAGAAATTGTGGTCAAAGAGGCGCAATTCAAAATCAACGTGCCTCGTAGCACGTTTACTTTGTCTAATTTGCGTAATCCTCGATTTTAATCTTTTAGGGTAACTACTCAGCTATCCTTGTTATCCTCGTTCCCACGCAGAGCGTGGGAACGAGAGAGTTAAGCTTTTTGATAATTTAAAATGATTATTCTACGTTTAGCATGGCGCAATATCTGGCGCCACCCTCGCCGCAGTGGGCTAACCATTGCGGCTATTGCCTTTGCGGCCGCTTTGCTAGTGTTTATCATTACCTTGCAACTCGGCTCCTATGACATGATGATTGATAACAATCTCAAAGTGTTGACTGGTCATTTTCAAGTGCAGCGCGTTGGTTATTTGGATAAACCTAAAATGCGTAGTACCATTGCCCAAGCGCAGCCATTGGCTGAAGAATTGCGTCAAATCAATGGAATACTAGAAATGGCGGTGCGTGCTAACGGTTTTGCTCTGGCAGCCTCAGATGAACGCACTTATGGCGTACAAGTCATCGGCGTGGAAACCGCCTACGAAGGCAAATTGTCTACTATCCCCGGACGTATCCAAAGCGGACAATTTTTAAGCAGCGACAATGCCCAAGAACTGATTATCGGTGAAGCTTTGGCACGTAATCTCAAGGTTAAAGTGGGCGATGAATTGACTTTGCTGGGTAGTGGGCACGATGGCTCAATCGCGGCGGCGGTGTTGCCTATCGTTGGTATTTTTAACAGCGGTTTATCAGAAATTGATCGGGGATTGATAGAAATGCCGCTGACAACTTTTCAGGATATTTTTAGTATGGGAAATGCCGCCCATGTCTTGGTTGGCATGGTGGACAATTTAGATGCTTTGGAAATGGTACTCGCGCAGGTGCGTACAAAAATTCCCTCTACTTTAGTTGTATTGGACTGGAATAGCTTAGTGCCTGGCTTACGCCAAATTATTCAAGCAGACATGGTCAACGGTTGGTTTATGTACGGTTGTCTGATTTTGATTGTCACCTTTAGTATTCTTAATACATTTTTGATGGCGGTGTTGGAGCGCACCCGCGAATTTGGTGTCATGTTAGCTTTGGGCACAAAACCGTTGTTCATTGGAAAATTAGTCATGTTGGAATCCCTGTTTTTAAGCTTGTTGGGTTTAGGCATTGGCTTGGCAATCGGTACCGCTATCACTTTGTATTTTTATGTGTACGGTTTTTCTTATCCGGGCATGGAAGAAATGGGGGCAGAATTTGGTTTAACAGACGCGGTGACACCGCAATTGTCGCTATTAGCGTTTACATTGGGACCAACACTGATTTTGTTATTTACGATGATTGCATCGCTGTATCCGGCTTTGCGGATTCGGATACTTAAACCGGTGGATGCGATGAAATCGGTGTGAGATAGTTATCAGTTATTTCTCGTTCCCACGCTCTGCGTCAATGCC
>LUTY01002988.1 GCA_001640045.1 Candidatus Thiomargarita nelsonii
GCAATAATTCCTTTGGCTCCTTTGGCAACTTCCTTTAACATATCTACATTACTAACCCCAGCGATAGTGGAATAACCGGGATTGCCTGCGGGAATTGAGCCATCGACAATTAATAAGTAATTACCATCATTATCTTCCATGGCTTTTTCACGGGCTTGCTCGGCGGCCTTGCCGGAGGCGGCTTGCAAGGTGTGATGATAATCTAGGGAAATCAGGTCGAAAAGTAGATCCTCTAGTGTCAGCGCATGGGAGCGGGTAAATGACTCGGTGCAGCCCGTACATTCTTGAAAAGATAACCAAATAACTGATGGTCTTTGTGTGTTTTCAAGGGCCTGAGCAATGTGAGGTATCATGGATGCTGGCAATGCCATCATAGAGGCAGTAGTCGCACAGAATTTTAGAAAGTCGCGCCGACTATAACCTTGGCTGTGTAAGCTTTCCCATATAGTTTGATGTTTTGACATAATTTTTTCCTTTTGGGTAGCGTGTTGCCGAAGTCCAAAAATCGTGGATTTGGGTGATTCAAACTAACACTCTCAAAAAATTAAGACAATGCTTTATAAACATTTAATTCAGACGTCCAAGATAAATCTTGGACTCCTCTAAACACTATATATTAAATAATTAACCCCACCACAGCCGCTGTAAAACACGTCGCCAAAACGCCAGCAAAAACCGATTTCACTCCCAATGAAATAATCTCATCCCTTTTTTCCGGCGACATAGCCGTCATCCCACCTATCATAATGCCAAGGCTGCCGATATTGGCAAAACCACACATGGCATAAATCATAATGATTTTACTCCGATCTTGCAAAGCCTCTGGAGGTAAATTTAATAAATCTATATAAGCAATCAACTCATTTAAAACAACCTTTGTACCCATCAGTGAGCCAGTTGTCAAAATTTCGGAATAGGGAATGCCGATGAAAAACGTCAGCGGTGCCATTATCACACCCAAAATACGTTGCAAAGTAATAGGCTGATTATTGAATTCAGGTAAAAAATGCAATCCCTGATTAATTAAGCTCACCAGTGCAACCAACACGATCAACATAGCAATAATATTAATCAATAACTTAACACCATCACTCGTCCCTTTTACAATGGCATCCATCGCACTATCAGCCATTTTGGGTAATTTTATTTTTTCGGTTTGCAAATCATTTTGATGAGGAATCATCAACATGGAGATGATTAAAGTCGAGATAACATTTAAAACCGAAGCAGTTAAAATATGCCCCATCGCGTCAGGTACTCTAGTGGATAAAATGTTGGCATATAAAATCATGACGCTGCCAGCAATGGTTGACATGCCCGCCACCATGACGGAAAAAATCTCGCCCCGCGTCATATTTTTTAGATAAGGTCTTATTAATAAAGGAGATTCTACCATACCGATAAAAGCATTGGCTGCCACACTCAGTCCTACTGAGCCACTGACATTTAAAGTTTTTTGCAGTAAATAGGAGAAAGATTTGACGATGGCCGGTAAAACGCGATAGTAATAAAGAATATACGACAAGGCACTCATGACTAAAACTAGGGGCAGGGCTTTAAAGGCAAGGAGAAACATCTGTCCCTCTTTTCCCATTTCGATTTCAAAAGGCGCCTCGCCGCCCCCTAAATAGCCAAAGACAAAAGTCGTACCGGTGGTGGTAGCCGTTTCTAACGCCCGTACCAGTTCATTGAGTAATAAAAAAAACTCTTTAAAAAAGGGTAATTTTAGAAAAATAATGGCGAGTATCACATGAATGAAAATGGCTATGATAAGGGGTTTAAATAAGATAGCTTTTCTTGCCTCACTAAAAGCGTAGGCTATCAAAAGTATGGCAAATAATCCAAAAAGTCCTTGTATTATTATCATATTGATTTGACTTACTATTACTCGACGCAGAGCGTCGAGGAAGGCATTCCCA
>LUTY01002989.1 GCA_001640045.1 Candidatus Thiomargarita nelsonii
CTAACGCGCATGGAAAAACCAAATTGGTTGAAGCTATCAGTTTTGCCAAACAGCTTATTGTTAATGGAGTCCAAAGCACTAAACCCATTCCAGTTACGCCATTTCGACTTGATAAAATCTTGCGAACTCAGCCAAGTCACTTTGAATTTATTATTTTCTATCAAAATATTCGCTATCATTACGGGTTTATCATTAATAACCAACGAGTGCTTGAAGAATGGTTATTTGTTACTCCTAAAACCAGAGAAGTGCGTTATTTCGAGCGTGTGACTTCAGAAACGGGCAAAGTGACCATTGAATTAGGTGGATCATTAGCGCGTCAAAATTCTAAACAAAGACAATTTATTGAATTTGTTGCCCAAGGCACACGCCCTAATCAACTCTTTTTAACCGAAGCCTTGGAGCGAAATGTGGAAAAATTAAAACCGCTTTATGGATGGTTTGAAAATATTTTGCAGGTTGTTCCAGCAACTCCTCGTTATTTGCCCTTGGAAATTAGAGCCAATAAAGAAAAACCCTTTATTACTTTTTTAAGTGATTTTTTGAAACAAGCTGATACGGGCATACATAGCATTAAAACGGTTGAAGAGGAATTTGATTACGACAAACATTTCCCAGGATTACCTGAGCAAATACGACTAGAAATCGAGAATGATATTCGTTCCGGCGGTACGATTATTATGTTCGATGAGGGTAGTTCTTATACCTTATGTGCTAACGAATCAGGAGAACCGGTACTCATTCGTTTAGAAACGCTACATTCTGGACGTGATGGTAGTGTTGTTTCTTTTGACTTTGCTAAAGAATCAGCGGGTACGCAACGACTAACACATTTATTACCTATATTGGTTGATCTGCTATCTAGTGAAAAAGTTTATATCATTGACGAATTGGATCGCAGTTTGCATGCGTTATTACCCAAACAGTTTTTAGAAGCTTATCTAAAAGGGGTTTCCAATAAACATCGTAGTCAGTTAATTTTTACAACGCACGATACCCATTTATTGGATTTAAACTTATTGCGTCAAGATGAAATCTGGTTTTTAGAAAAAGATGAGCAAGGTGCCTCACATCTTTATTCATTAGTTAATCTTAAAATGAGTCCAGACTTAAATATTCAAAAGGGTTATCTTCAAGGGCGATTTGGGGGGATACCTTTTATTGGCGATATCGAACAATTAGGATGGTTTACTCAGGAATAAGATATCGATGGCACTAACACAGAGAAAAAAACGCCCTATTGATCGCAGTTTAAAATCTTTGAGAGATACACGCCTATTGATTATTGCGACTGAAGGTAGACTCACTGAAAAACAGTATTTTGCTCAGTTTCATAATAGGCGTGTACAAGTTAAAGTAATTCCAACCGGTGAAGATAACAAATCTTCGCCAGAGTAGGTTTTGGAAAGATTAAAACATTTTCGTCAAGAATATCAATTAGAAGCTAATGATGAACTCTGGTTGATGATTGATGTAGATAGATGGCAGGATAAAAAACTCAGTTCAGTGACTAAAGAAGCTAAAGCCAGTGGCTTTAAATTAGCTATCAGTAATCCTTGTTTTGAAACTTGGTTACTTTGCCATTATATTTTGCCTACCATCACAACAAGCTCTTGCAAAAAAATCACTGAACAATTGGGTGATGAATTAAAAAAGGTTCATAACAGTGCTTATAATAAAGCCAAACTGAATACTGACTATTTTAAACCTTATGTTGAACAAGCCGTGCAAAATGCCAAACAATTGGATAATAATCCGAGTACAAGATGGCCCAATAAAGTTGGAACACACGTTTATAAAGTCGTCGCTCAGTTAGTAAAAGGTAGCATATAAAATTCTGTCATGACTACTTGTCCAGATATAATCAATATTCGGTTTTTTTATCGGGCAATGCTACTTTTGTCTTCAATAGCACCAT
>LUTY01003001.1 GCA_001640045.1 Candidatus Thiomargarita nelsonii
AATTTCTGAGTGTGCAACTAGGTAAAAAGGATGTGTGGATGAGAATCACGGACAGCACTGGCGAAAAACTACATGGTGGCACTGTTAAAGCCAGCGAGACATTAAATTTAATGGGGAAACCACCGTTTTATATACAAACGATACGAGACGACTTCTATGTTAAATACCAAGGAAGAACCAATAGGATAACCGAGTACCCCAAGCCGGAAAATCAATTTATTATTGGCAATCGCTAATAATTATAAAATAGGAGTCCAAGATTTATCTTGGACGTCCAAACCGGAGGTGGACTCCGACAAAAACATTCACTTTATACAGGGGATTATAAAAACGCTATGAGGAATACACAAATTTTCCAAGTACCATTTAATGATGACGATCGCTTCGACACGCCTCGCATTGACACAACAAGAACTAGCGACGATTTTGATACTTTCAGCTTTGATAACATAAGCGAAGAGCGTGACGGCTATAAAGCTATCCATGACGAGAAAGAGACTTCCAATGATGACTCAGGAATTTTTAGCAAATCCCGCGACGACGCTTCTGAGAGTATTATTACCAACAATCAGGCAGATCTCATTGGCTTACCCAACGACACCAAAAAGCATGATAACAACATGTCTCCTGGTGCTCGCTTACGCAAAGCGCGTGAACAGAAAAACCTGTCAATTCAAGAGATAGCCGATCAGCTTTTCTTAGAGGTTCAGATCGTTGAAAAGCTTGAAGCAAATAATTATGATAGTTTGGCACAACCCATTTTTGTCCGTGGCTACATGCGTAATTATGCTAAACTGGTGGGTATTCCGGAAGAATCTTTTTTGAAAGATTTTGACAATATGAACCAAGGACAAGAGACTCGCTCCACCAAGCACATAAGGCCAACTGAAACCGTAACCAACTATCACGAGTTATTGCCCAAGATTGGCATTGTGGTTCTCGTGATTTTGATAGTCTTGATTGCCTCATTGAAATTTTTTTCAAACACAAACGTTGAGGATACAACACCAGCCATTGCTGAAGTTCAACAACCAGACTCCAATGAATCATTAACCCGGCATCCAAATGATTTCCAAGCCAGCGAAACAAGGGAAGAAGTCCAAGAGGGGGATGAAGTTTCTGAAGAAATCAGAAGCGATAATCCAAGTGAGTCAACCGTTGCGATGCTCGACCAAACAACAGCCGTCGCTGATGATGTCGCAACCCCAACAACGACAGAAGAGGAAACGGTCATTGATGTCCCTCTCACACCGACTAAAGAATCTCTGCGTGTGCATCTTAAAGAAGAAGTGTGGATGGAAATCCGTGACAGTTCTGACAAAAAACTGTTTTCGAGACTTGCTCAAGCTGGAGATGTATTAAATTTTGAAGGGAAGCCACCGTTTTATCTGAAAACCGCACGATACGGTTTAGATATTGAATACAAAGGAGAAACCAAGGGGATCAAAAGCTACCCCAAGACGCTGCGGGACGGAAAAAGAGTATTTGTTATAGGCAGCGATGAATAGCAAAACTAACACTCGATGCTCAAGTTAGCCTGGGGATAAATCCCCAGGCTAAAAGCTCAAGTCTGCTAAAGCAGACTAAAACCCCTTTGTTGAGTTAGTGCCCTTTAGGGTACTTGAGCTTTTAGCCATGAGGTTTAGCTCATGGCGTTCGTGGAAAACTTGATCATCGAGTAACAACTTGAAATCAAGGATAGCCTGATGCAATCTGAGTTTAAAATCACACGCCGCCCTTCTCGACAAATTCACGTTGGCAAAGTTGCAGTGGGCGGAGATGCTCCTATTTCTGTGCAAAGCATGACTAACACGGATACCTGCAATGTAGCGGACACCATAGCCCAAATTCAAGCTTTGCAAAATGCTGGGGCAGATATTGTGCGGGTTTCAGTTCCCAGCCAAGAAGCGGCTGAAGCTTTTGGGCAAATCAAAAAAGCGGTTAATATGCCCTTAATTGCAGATATTCACTTTGACTATCGCATTGCCCTAAGAGTGGCTGAATTAGGTGTTGATTGTTTACGCATTAATCCGGGCAATATTGGACGTGAAGATCGCGTGCGGGCTGTGGTAGACTGTGCCAGAGATAAAGGCATTCCCATCCGCATCGGTGTCAATGCTGGCTCTTTGGAAAAAGATTTACAAAAAAAATATGGAGAGCCTACCAGCGACGCATTGGTTGAATCGGCTTTACGCCATATTGAGATTTTGGATAAACTCAATTTCTCCGATTTCAAAGTCAGCCTCAAAGCATCAGAAGTTTTTATGACTATCCTGGCGTATAAAAAGCTTGCTACGCAGATTGAACAACCATTACATTTAGGCATCACAGAGGCGGGCGGCTTTCGCGCCGGGGCAGTCAAATCTGCCATTGGTTTGGGTATGTTGTTAGCGGAAGGCATTGGCGATACCATCCGAGTCTCGCTGGCGGCTAATCCGGTAGAAGAAATCAAAGTTGGTTTTGATATATTAAAAAGTCTCCATCTCCGTCAAAAGGGCATCAATTTGATTGCTTGCCCATCCTGTTCACGACAAAACTTTGATGTGATAAAAACTGTCAATGAATTGGAAAGCAGGCTTGAAGATATTTTGCAACCGATGGATGTGGCGGTGATAGGTTGTGTGGTCAATGGTCCCGGGGAAGCACGAGAAGCGCATATCGGTTTAACGGGCGGCACTCCAAATAATCTTTTATATGTGGGTGGCAAAGCTGATCACAAAGTTAAGAATGAAGATTTGGTGGACGAATTGGAGCGGGTGATACGGGCGCAGGTGAAATAAATATGTCGGGTGGATTACGCAGAGCTTTCCACCCTAGTGGTTTCATTAGACTTTATCGGAAATAACTACAGGGATGTTATATAGGCAAGGATAAACATAAAGCTTATATAACCTCCTTGTAGTTTAATTTAATCAAATGGCAAGCAAAACAGTCAAAATCCCCAATATCAGTTGTGAACACTGCACTAACACCATCGAGCGGGAAATGAGTGAATTAGAAGGTGTCACCTCTGTTAAGGCAGACAAAGATAGCAAAATGTTTTCTGTTGAATGGAATGAGCCGCCCGCCACTTGGGCAGTGATAGCTGATTTATTAAATGAAATTGGCTATCCTGCTGAGGCGTAAAAAACTCGTTCATTCACTCAATATCTTCGCAAAATCGGTCTGTTATTTATAGGACTTACGCCTTGACAACTCATATCAAAATATGTTAAAAACCCTCACGGGTGCTTTTTCACTCACAGACATTCTGCGATATTGAGTCTACAATGTGAATAGTTGAAATTTTTCTTGACATCAAAAATTTTTTAGAGCATCATAGCGGAGCATTGTCAGTGGACACCGACAAAAGCCCTCGCACCCATCGTCTTTTATGGGTGCGTACAGACGTTTTAAATCCCAATGTTCATCGGCTTGGGCAAACGGCTTTTGAGTGGGTACTCATCATTAGTACATCATAACACAATCCATACATTTAAAGGAGTAATTTCCATGCAAGATATCAAACAAACCCAAATAACTCAGCCTCAAGAGCAGGCAACAGACAGCCAGACAGCGCAGCCAACGTATATGCCGCCAAAAATCAAGATGTTTAAAGAGAAAGATATGTTAAAAATGGCACTCGTGTTCGGTTGTTCGCTTCAAGCCATGTGATAACCGTCCTGAGAACCCAAGTTTTTAAAAAAAACTTGGGTTTGAGCAACAAGTTTCGTTACCAAACTAGGTAAGTTTTTGAAAAGACAGAGATACCAATTTTTTGACCAAGCATTTGAGCTGCGTTCAGATCATGCGGACACCCTTACCCTAATGGATGTCATGTTTCGGCGCTTTGCCGTGACAGAAACTGACGGCGAGACACATCAATATGAAGTCTTGACAAATGTTGGCGGGCGGGCTGCGATTATCACAAAAGACTACTGCTACATAGTTGAACAACCAGCGCGACTGCCTTCACTGGCACACGGGATTATCATGCGTAACATCTTTACGCGGATACGCTCACATTTACTGTTTCATGCCGCCGCACTCGAAGACCATGGGAAAGGTGTCATTATTGCTGCTGATTCAGGTTGCGGCAAAACCACGCTGACGCTCGCTTTAGTGCGGCAAGGTTTTAAATTTCTCTCTGATGACGTGGCAGCACTAGAATTTAATTATTATACAGCAGCCTTTTGATGCCGATGAGAGAATTTGTCAAGTCACCTTGGACAGTCTGCCCGCCCGGCTATGGGCTGATTTACAAGCTATAGGGATCCAAGATATTCAAGGTTTTGAAAAAAACGACGGTTTTTCTCCGGTTTTCAAGGCCAAAGAAGCCGATGTTAACAAGATTTATGAAGCCTGTGAACAGCAAGGCGTTTTAGTGCTGAATGTTGAAGAAACCGCCGTTGCACCAAGCTACTATGAAAATACGCCACACTTGCAGGAAATTTCCAAGCTGATGGCGGCGCTCACCCTGTTATCGTAT
>LUTY01002991.1 GCA_001640045.1 Candidatus Thiomargarita nelsonii
ATTTAGGAGCACTATATTATGGTTATAGGCATCCTAAATGATTTGTGGATGCCAAGACTGAGGAGGTTTTGAAAACTGAAGAGCGTCGTGTTACAAATCATTTAGGATGCCTATATAAGTAGATGTAGGGTGGGTAGAGCGGAGCGATACCCACCGCCAACCCTAATTATTAACCACCTGCTTTAATTCATAACGCGATGTGCAACTTTTTAACACGCTTTGCTCCGCGATCGACGCTCGCTTCTTCAATCGCTTGTTATGTATGCCTTCATTTGCTCTTTAACTTTATTGGGCTCCAATCCTCTTGCTTTGCATTTTATTTCAAATTTCGGATCAGTCATTTCTAATACAACCATGATATCTCCGACACTGCTAATGCCAAAAAAACTCTGATTTCCATTGAAATCTGTGATTGTAAAATCTTGCTGTCCTAGTCCAATTCCTAGATGAATTCCGGTATTTGTTTCTATATGACAACAAAATCTTGTCATTGAACCATCATGATCGAATTGGTTCACTGAAAGCCATGAAAGGCCATAAATGATTGGAACAAAAACGATTTCATCTTTTTTGTCGTTATCATACGAAACAGTGATGGCTGTCCAAAAAATATAACAGCTTGAATATCATCAAATGGAATAAAGTCGACTTCTGTCGGATTCTGATTGTCGTCGATTTTAATAACTTCGAGACAACCTAAATGAGTCAGCGAGGTTCACCTTGCCATATGAAACAGTTTCTGGAACAGAACCTACTTTCTTTATTGAGGAAACTATCAACAATTTCTACACAAATATCTTTGGAAACCGTATTCCATAGTTGTGATTCGTCGTCGTCGAAATATTCTGCATCCAGAGCTTTCCGTCCCTTTTTTGAATTCAAGTATTCAACGCACATGAGATGGAGTAAACGGAGCCGTTTCTTGTCCGTCAGTTTGGCCGGATATTTAGAAAGCAAATCCTCTTTTTCTTCAGGCTCGGGAGTCCAATATTTAGTATGTACTTTAAATATCGGGTTTAATTGTAACTGCTCGACCACGGGTGAGGTTTTTTTATTTTTGAAAAGGTTTAACATTTCAAAGCCTTTATTTATGTTAAGTACCTAGTACACGAAAGCGGAAATTCCCAGACCACCTGAAGATAACTATGAATGTTGATAAAGTGCTTCCAAATGCTTCATAGCTTAGGGATTGATGTTTGAAAGTATAACAGAGTCAACGATTGATTCTGTTCACACTTGCTAAAAAATACCTATGCTTTCTCTAATCAATCAACCGCGTCTATAAGCCATCTATAAGCCATCTATAAGCCATCTATAAGCCATCTATGAGCATTGCGCGAGCCATTTTTTCTATATAATTGAAATAGTTCTATTTAAAATAATGGCACATTCTTTGAATGTCACTCACAGGCAACCGATATATGCTTAAGCCATGTGCAGTGGTACTGGGGTCTAAAAATGGGATTGATTCAACTCGACCTAATTTTTTTGGTTGGTATTAATTTTCTAACGATCTATAAGAGGATGAAGTTATGTTAAAAGCACTATTAATTCCCGGAATTATCTTCGCTGTACTATTTACTCCTTCTACTATCATAGCTCTAAATCTCAGCGCGATCATTGGTCTCGTCGGTTACGAACTTTATTGTGGTATAAGAGAAATTTTTTACCTTCACCATGCGACAAGTAAGGCAGTGTGATTATCAGTACTGCACGTTGCTTTAGGATTTTGGGTCTTGTCCCAGTCCTAATTATACTGGGTCACATTTAATAAAATCAATAAGTTGTAGGGTGGATATGACTGCGCGAGACCACCTGAAGATAACTTATCAAAGGAAGCTGTTGACGG
>LUTY01002992.1 GCA_001640045.1 Candidatus Thiomargarita nelsonii
CATGTGCCGAAAATCCTATTTCTTCAATAAATAGGATTTTTGGGTGGCCATTTTTTGACGACTGATTTAGGAGCACTATTATTGACCAGGTGTAACCATCGGAATAATCTGATATTTCAATCTTCCCCCTTGGCTTGGATTGGTTGGATCGCTGATTCGCCCAATAACCACTTTGGCTAATTCTACAAAAGAAGTAACTTGGCTGGTGTTATCCAGCTTAGTTATGAAAGTTCTGGTTGAACCGGGAGTTGAAATGGTTACTGTTGTCGTAACTTCTCTTGCAGGTATAGAACTATCACTGTAATAGTTCACTCCCACAAGATATTCCCCAACCTGTAATTTTTCACAATCAGTATAATAATGTTCCGGACCAAATCCTTGTCTATTATCAACATCTAAATATCCACTTTTACCCGTTTTATTGCTAAAATACACATGAGTTTTATCTGGTTCAAAAATATGCAAATCAACATCATTTCCATTTCCAAGATTCCAAGTCAGCGTCACTGTAACTGAGCCACTTTTAACCACTTGTGGTGGGTCTTTTAACTGACTTAGTTCTTGTTTAATACCATTAACGACTTCGGGACGAATATCATAATAGGGCGATAAATAGGTATCACTAAAACTATGGGCTGGGATAGAGCCAATCTGATCAACAATTTTTCCGCTATCAGTTCGACGCAGAGTCCAATTTGCCGGCAATGATCCTGGTATTGATGTGATTATATCAAGGTGATTAGTCAGATAAGTTCCCTTAACATGATTGGCTGGCGTTGCTACGCCAAATAGTCCGAAGCTTTTCATAGCAATTGCTGGCTTCTGATTAGAAAGCATTTGTCGAGCTAGGTTGCTATAAAAATTCCCTTGCGAATGAGAAACGACTAATACTTTCTGTCCATGTAAAATGGCTTCCCGATATTTTTCAACATGCTCATTCAACTCTGGTGTATTAACTTGATATTTCCAGTGATACACCTGTCGCGCCAAATTAACATACCACAGACGCTGATCTGATGATTGCAAAAGTTTCTTAAATGCCTCGTCTGAGTAATTGTAAGCAAGGTCGTAGGTAATTCCTTGTTCAGCATGACTATTACCCAAATTTAGGGCTAACTCATTCAGGGCCGTCAAAGCCTGTTTAGGTGTTGTCAATTCCCCATTGCTAAATACGACTCGAAATTTGTCTGGCTCACAATCATTTTGTTGAGCGTATACAAATGAGCTAATAAGTAGTAATATTATGATTTTCATCGAAAAAATTCTCCCTCAATCACAGACTGGTTCAACTGGCTGCATAAAATAGGCGCCACCGATGAGTTGACTGGATTCCAAATATTTGGATAAGCGTTCTTTCGTATTTGTCGTCCAAGCCTCCAGTTCTTTAGACAATGCTTGTCTTTTTTCATAATCACGAATGGGATCGGACAGTATTTTAAAAGTACAGCTTGTTGCTCGTGCAATTTGTTCTGCTGCTTTTAAAGCCTCTTCCTTAGTATTGACTTCCATAAAGTGCTGTAAAGCACGCGCTTCTTGCTCTGCGGCACGCTTTATTTCTGGAGAGTATGAGAATTTTTGCTCAATGAGTTGATCAATATCATCACGTATACCGTTAGCATTGTCATCAGTACCCTTTAAGCCAGCTGTGGTTTGTCCTTGTACTTCAGTTAATGAGTTTTCTTCCTGTACTTCGGTGACTGATGGTGGGGTATCTACTTCGGAGAGTAGAGAAGATGCTGGGACTGCTGCTTGTTCAGAACCATTTTCGTTACAAGCCGAAACTATGAATATGACAAAGATAATGAATATTCGCATAGACTTCTCCTTTTTAGAACAATTAGTTGCAATAATCCACCGGAATTATATCTTTCATAGCCTTCATACGTTCTGCTTGAATACCGTTTGCAATTTCT
>LUTY01002993.1 GCA_001640045.1 Candidatus Thiomargarita nelsonii
ATCAGTGCCAATTTCATGGCTTCCTCTTCAAAGGGGGGCATGATCCAAACACGATAGCCAAGTAGTACACGAAACAGCACAAAAAATTCAATAGCCCCCGCCACTATCAATTGTAAAGCGGAAATGCGGAGAGAGACGGCTAACAGGGTTTTGGCTAGAACGAGCACCAGTGTCAAAAAAGCCAATAAGACGGGTGGTTTTAATAGGTCAATTTGAATGGCTGCTAGATTGTGTTCACCAAGCCAAGCGGGCTCACCATTGGTGATTTTCTGTTGTCCGCCCGGTGCCGTCAGCACCCAGGGTTCTTGCGACTCTTGAAAGCCCTCCAACCAAGTTTTAGGCAATTCCAAAATCGCAAACGCTTCGCGGCCGACTAATAATGAAATTTGACTGAAGTGAATATATTTATCAGTAATATCCCAGTCACCCATAGCGAGATTGACACGGAATACTTCTGATTCTTCTGTATCCATGCGTAACTTTAGGAGCTCTTTTTGTGCCAGACTATAGATTTCGGGTGTGTCATAAATCAGCTTCAGACTCCGTTCACCAGGATAAACCCGAAAACTACGCAGGTCCCGTACACCACCGGCTGTCTCTTTTATACCCCGCCAGCGCGGTAATCCCAATATATGAAGCCGCGTTCCCGCTGGTATCTCCCACATAGCTTTATTCGTCAGATACTGACCAGCACGTTCTAAAAAAATGTCACCTCTTAAAGCGGCTATGAAAAGTTGATTATTATTTCTGTAAAAAAATCCACTTAAACTATCCGATACTTGATCCGAAGTATCCGCTTGACCGACTTGCAGGATTTTATCTAAAGGATAAGTCTTTAATGTGACTGGAAAATCTCGCCATATAGGTAATTCCCAGTCAACTATTGGAATTTTTGAGAAATGTAGTGGCAACTGATTGCTTTGTCCTTGATTGTAAAAATCAATTTTCGGCGGCCTGAATAAATAATGTTCAAAACCGACTTGCCAGATCTGGCCATCAAAGTGTATTTTGTCTCCATGTTTCAGCTCGATTGCGTTAGGCAATACAAATGATTTGTCTGGGCCTCTAAACCCTAATATGCCGACTGGTTTAGGTTCTGCATTGGGGCCTTGAAGGCTGATACTGCTGCCAGGATGCAATTCTAGCTTTCCCACAGTAATAGAATTATTGGCCGCCTTACCCGGTAAGTCATCTTCCCAAATGTGATGATTTTCCCGATCTCCGCCAACTTTGAGTGTTAAATCTTCACCCATAAATCCGATACCCACTAGGGCAACGCGCAAGCGCGTCGCATTTTCTGGTGCGCCTAGCGTCCAGTAGAGAAAAAATATCGCTGGTATGGCGTAAGCTAACAGTGCCACAACAAATCCTGGTGATTGGCTCAGCGACTGTCTGCTACGCGATAACCAAAAAAACAACAAAATAATGCCTGCAAAAAATAAACTCATACTTTATTTGTCTCCTTTAAGTTAGTTGTTTCGGGAATGAGAGACGATTTCCCGAAACAACGAAAATTCAGTTTCTGACTTGGCGAAGGTATTTCATATAAATATTTTGGCCCAGACCTCAGAAAAGACAGAATAATTATCGAAGAATATCAATCTGTGCTTTTTTTGTTGATTCCGATTGCTGCGGCTGCGTGATCGTATAGATGTTCAGATAAATATTTTGGCCCAAACCTCAGAGGTTTTGGAAACCTCTGAGGTTTTTAGAGGGCGACATTTTTCTGAAAGTCTATAGGTTGCTTTTCATCTGCTTCCATTTGGTAAAACGAGGTAAATAATCTCTTACGCTCCTTTGCTCTGCCTGATCGCAAATAACCCCATAATAATATCACTAAGAGACTGAAAATCATCATGCTCCATTTCTTGGTCTTATCAGACCAGTCATTCCACCATAATTTAACGATAGC
>LUTY01002994.1 GCA_001640045.1 Candidatus Thiomargarita nelsonii
CTGTTAATGCCCCCAATTTTTTTAGATCATATCTGGTTCCCTCCCGTTCCTCCCGTTCTAGTGGTCGCGCAATCCCAAAATCAATCACTTTGGTATGCTTGGACTCAGTATCATAAAAAACATTACCGGGTTTGAAATCCAAATGCGCGAGACCTTTATAATGAGCGTATGCCAGTGCATGAGCCATATCTTTGATGATCGGCTCGGCTTCGAGGAGGGACAGGCCATTTGGGTGATTTTCAATGAATTCCTTTAATGACATCCCCTTTAACAATTCCATCACCAGAAAAAAGGTACTTTCGAAGCGATCTAACCCATAGGCTTTGACAATATTAGGATGATTGAGCCTTTGATAGCGGTGAAATTCACGCACCAGTACTTTTAGCGCGTCAGGATGTTGCTTGAAATCTTGACTTAAAAACTTGAGAGCAACATGGCTGTCGCGTGCATCACCCTCCTTTTGAATCAAGTCAACGGCTTTCCAAACCACTCCCATGCTACCCTCACCAACTTCTTCTTCCAACTCATAATGATCATTGATGATCAAGCCAGGTTCGAGCTTGGTCTCATCCCCCGCATTCCATCGGGAAGGATGTAACCAAGAATTAGATTGACTGCTATCGCCTGTCGAGTTAGGCTGACTTTTGTTATCAGACTGATAAATCTTCGTCTTTTCCATATTTCCACATAAGGGGCAACCACAAGGGATTGCCCCTACAATTCACGAGGCATGTAGGGGCAATCCCTTGTGGTTGCCCTTGGTATATTATTATTTGGGAGTTGCCTTATAGGGTTTTAGAGAATGACGTTTTTTTGAAAGTCTATATTCTCTCAATAAGTGATACGATAAATAGCACCCGCCTTATCATCAGAGACTAACAATGCGCCATCTGGCATGACTAAAACATCAACAGGACGACCCCAAGCACGGCCATTGCGAAGCCATCCTTCGGCAAAGCGTTCATATTTTTTAACTTGATTGCCTTTCAAATGCACAACCATGATCCGATAGCCGACAGGAACGCTGCTATTCCATGAGCCATGTTGTGCCATGAAAATTTGATTTTTATAGATCGCGGGAAACTGATCACCTGTGTAAAAGCGCATGCCTAAAGGGGCAACATGTGCCCCCAATTTCAGCACTGGCGGTTCAAATTCTTCACAATCACGCAAATGTCCAAATTTGGGATCGGCTATTTCACCGGCATGACAATAGGGAAAGCCAAAATGTTGGCCTTGCTTCGCTATTCGATTGAGTTCATCATCAGGCAATTTGTCCCCCAACCAGTCGCGCCCATTCTCGGTAAACCATAATTCTTGAGTCTGTGGATGCCAGTCAAAGCCGACACTGTTACGCACACCGTTTGCAAAAATTTCTAAGCCACTGCCATCGGGATTCATGCGAACAATCGTGGCATATAAAGGATTCTCTTTTTTGCAGACATTGCAGGGTGCTCCGATCTGTAAATACAACTTATCGTCAGGACCAAAAGCGAGAAATTTCCAACCGTGATGAGAATCGCTGGGTAGATTGTCATTAATTACAACCGGTTGTGGCGGGGAATCGAGTTGAGATTCAATATTATCAAAACGCAAAATGCGATTGACTTCTGCCACAAACAATGCGCCTTGTCGCCAAGCAACACCATTAGGCATGTTCAAGCCTTTTGCTAAAACGCTGACTTTATCTGCCCGCCCATCGCGGTTGATGTCCTGTATAGCATAAACTTGACCGGCTGAACGTGTGCTGACAAATAAGGTTCCTTTTTCTCCTAATACCATCGAACGCGCATTAGGCACATTCTCGGCATAAAGGCTAATACTAAAGCCGGGTGGTAGGCTAATCGTCTCAAGCAGCAATGATTTGTCTGTTGC
>LUTY01002995.1 GCA_001640045.1 Candidatus Thiomargarita nelsonii
TGGTTAGACTCAGCCCTACGTTACCGCAATGAATGAAAGCTATAGCTAGAGAAATATTTTTTATGAAATTATCACACACCCCGCTAACCAAGCTTTTTCAACTTTTGATTGTCTTGAAAGGAAAGCTAACAAGGCTCTATCACATATTGCGGCCCAAGTTTTTCCAACTTTTGACCGTCTTAAAGAAAAAGTTAATAAGGCTCTATCACATATTGCGGCCCAAGCTTTTTCAACTTTTGACAGTCTTAAAGAAAAAAATAACAACGATCTATTACATATTGCAACCCAAACTTTTCCAACTTTTAAAAATATTAAAAACAAAACTAATAAGACTTATTAAAAACGTTTATCTGACTTTCATTTCCATATCAAAAAAAAGGCCATATACAGTTGGAGCAGGGTTTTTGGCTTTAATTCTAGCTTTTTATCTCCTCGACAGTGGAAATGAGATGACGCTTCAAGAACTGCAACAGTTGGCTAAACAAACAGCAGAGCGTCATGGTGTCGATAGCTCATTAGTCTTTGCCATCATCAAACAAGAAAGTGGTTGGAAACCAGACATCATCTCCAGAGCGGGCGCGATTGGGCTCATGCAGATCATGCCTAGTACTGGTGAGTGGGCTTGTGATCTAACTCGGGAAGAATTGTTTGAGCCACATAAAAATCTTGACTGTGGCGTTCGCTATTTTCGTCAACAATTAAAACGCTTTGGAGATGTTAAATTGGCACTCTGTGCGTATAACGCCGGACCAGGCAATGTCAAACATGGCCGTTGCCCCCGCTTTAAAGAAACGACCCAATATGTACATAACATATTGAGTATGTGGAATAAATAGCGAGCATCGGTACCACACATTTTTTTTTTTGACAAATTGCCGCAAATCTGCCATTGTTAAACATATAGGTTAGGAGTCCAAGATAAGATTTCTCCTGACGTCGAAAGGACGTCCAAGATTTTTCCACAACAAGGACAGATCGATGACGAGGATAAACGATTATATTAGGTGTTTATCCCAGTCATTCGATGTCCTCATCATTTTTGAGGTGATAAAAAAGTGCCTTTAGACGCTACTAAACTTAAACGACTCAACACGCCCAAAAAAGTGGTTGAGTTTGCGTCACAACTGAGAGATTTATTGTCAAGCGTGGCAGAGCATAGACAAATATTTGAAGCACAAATCATCAATGCCAACGAGGGCGCGACATTATTGCCAACAGAAGCCGTGTTTATCAGCTATCTCGCTCATGAAAATAACGTGTTAGCCTTCACTCTACAAGCCAACGGTAGGCTCACAGCGCACAATTTAGGAGAAATATCCTCACTCGAAAAAGACTTGGAAACTTACCGTCGCCAGATGGCACGAGGGCGGATTAGAGGTAGAGTGATTTCACTGAAGAAAAAAGATACTCAAAAGCTCAGCCGCACACTTGGAAAACAACTGTTAGAGCCGCTCAAGGCATTAAGAGATTCAATCTGTTCGTCCAGTTCAGCAATTTGGTTTCTTATTTCAATGATGTTCTCCTCAATGGTTGAGTCTTGAATAGCATTAGGCTTCATCATCTTGTATTGAGTGATCAGCTCATTATGTTGAGTGACCGAATGATTTCGGTTTTTGACGTGCTTTTCTAAGTCAGCATTTAGCTGCATTAAGGTATCCGTATGAATTTGTAGATCCGTATAGTCTGGATCACACGCCGCACAGGTACCCAGAGCCCTTGCCAAGGCATTGGCTGCCAATATCAGTTCAGCCGACAGAAAATATTCCTGTTTGTCTATCTGGCTAGGACAACGAATCAAGTCATCAATTGTTATCCAGCTCTTTTTTAGGCTCGTCACCCAAGAGGCGGAGGGAAACTGATACAATAAATTGACACCGCGAATAATACTCAACGGTATCGGTGGTATCCGGT
>LUTY01002996.1 GCA_001640045.1 Candidatus Thiomargarita nelsonii
TTTAATGGAAGGATTCCAATAGCTGACATATTTAAACAAAGAACGCATACTCAAACCCGCGCCACCATCACCGCCGGCATTTGCCCCTTTTTTCTCAAACTTGATCCGTCCAACAAGGCGCATGAGCATACTAAAATTCGCCATATCCAAATCAGACAAGCTATAAAAGCCTTTATATGGATCAAAGTAAGCCCGCCCTTGGGCTAATAAATCAAATACCGATTCATCGAGCACGGTGACAGCTAATTCTATGGGCTGCTTCCTCATATCCGCGTGGCGCGGTTGAGCCTGTAAATCAATTGTGACTTGTTCACGAGGTTTATACACCGGTTTATCAGTTTTGATATCCACCACTAATTCTTTATAGGGATCTTTCACATCAGTTTGGACATAACCCATGCGGAAAGCGGGTTTGCCTAAATCCACCTGATTTTTATCAATTGGCTTATCGACACGCGGCGACATCACCGTGACAGAGACAAAAAAGCCGGGCACATAGTCAGGTTCGACGGGGATTTCAATAATCTCCATACTATTTTCTAAGCTTTGCACCCAACTTTTTATCGTGCCAAGGCGTTCCACCGTGATTAAGGCTTGTGCCCCCGGATACGGATTTTTGACCAAATAACGGGCGGTTTCACCTACCTTATAATTTTCCTGTTCTGGCACAATTTCCAAGCCATGCCCAGGCGCCGTTTCCCACATCACATAGCCTTTACCCACCGCCCATTGGCGCAATTCGGTACTATGTGAGCGCCCTTTGCTATCCTTAATATTCGCAGTGATTTTATAACTGCCTGCTTTGTCTGGTACAAAACTACAAGAACTGGCAGTCACCTCAGATTTTGCTTGACAGCTAGCGGCATTAACCCATTGATGCTCATAATGCGTTAAATAGGCATTACCGGCACCCTTGACGCGAGACGCTTTAGTGATGCGGCGTTCTATATTGACATCAATATCAGTATCCGCGATGGGATTGCCATGCTCATCAACGACTAACAACAGTACCTTGGCTTCTTGTCTGGCTGTGAGTAGCCAACTGGTTTCTTTCAGTCCAACAAAGCGATCTCGCCCAACATAACGAGCAGTGCTACTATTAGCAACCTGTTTACCGCGATCATCGCGTACCGCACTTTCTACCATCAACTTGCCATAAAGGACTTTTGAGTCCTCAGATAAAGTAAATGAAGTTTGCAACTGCCCCTTATCATCGACTTTTTTATCATCAGCACTAAACACCGTTTGATCATTAACCTCATCAAGATAAACATCAAACCAAAAGCCTTTAGCTTGTGGATGAGAAGGCTGCAAATCTTGCTGACTTAGGGTGGCATTAATCCTAGTTTGTGCATTCACATAAGGACCACCTGCATGTAACGTGGCAGCCGTATTCACAGTCACCTTGTCACCCACATGAAACAGTTCACCATTTAACTCGGTACGCACCCGAAACGGTGACGGCGTAAAATCGCTGACTAAGACGCGCAGTGGATACCATCGAGCATGGTTTTTGAATTGAGCGGATAATTTAAAGTCATACCAACCAACAGGGGCATTTTTCGGAATGGTAAATTCGCCATGATAGGCACCAAACTCAGAAAGGCTTAAATTCTCCACCTCATGCGCCACTTTGCCCATTGGATCAGTTACTTCTAAGCTGTAGCCCTCTCGCGGTGCTGGCACCAAGCGCTCATTACTTTGATCGCGCACAAAAAATTTGTATTGCACCGTATCGCCTACTTTATACACCCCCTGCGCTGTCGTGCCCCAAGTGCGGATATGACCATATTTTTTACGCATATAGGGATAGACGTTTAAATCATACATAGACACGCGGAAATCTGAATCCAGTTAGGCAAGGCAGAACGAATTTCAATCGGTTGATTGACTTTGAAATTAGCATCCC
>LUTY01002997.1 GCA_001640045.1 Candidatus Thiomargarita nelsonii
ATGAATCGACAACGCCATGATCAATTTGCTAAACAATATTTAGCAGAATTACTTGAACCATTAGGGCACGTTGAAAAAACTTTTGAAGTGTCTGGAGTACCTCATTTTGTAGATCTTTGTTTTACGCCATCATCAGCCGCCAGCGGAGCCGCTGTTGAGACGCTAGGATTACTTGCTCGTTTAGTTTCAAATGCTTGTTTACTGGAACCTTTTCGTAATCAACCCAATAAGGGGCAAGTGCGTGATTGTATCCTCAAACTATTTTCTCTACATGGCGAGCTGCAGCGCAAAGCTAAACGCGAAGACAACCAATACCTCACTGACGAAGAATTACCGTTTTTATGGATTTTAACCCCGACAGCGTCAGAGGCAATAGTGGAAGGTTTTGGAGCTACAGAGGCACAAGATTGGTGCCCAGGCATTTATTTTTTAGCCAAGAACTTAAAAACCGCGATAGTTGCTATCCACCAACTACCGAAAACCAAAGAGACACTTTGGCTCAGAATTTTAGGCAAAGGTCGCACCCAACAGCAAGCGATTGACGAATTACTCGATTTTCCTGATGACAATATGATCCGTCAGTTTGTGCAAGAATTACTGGCGATTTGGCGTATAACTTTGAAAATACAAGACAATTTAACTGAAGACGAACAGGAGTTGGTTATGAATTTATCACCAGCGTATCAGCAATGGCGGGAAAAGACATTGCTACAAGGCGTGCAACAAGGTGTGCAACAAGGCTTGCAAGAAGGCTTACAACAAGGTGCTCAACAAGGTGCTCAACAAGGCCGTTTAGATGAGCGACGTGATTTAGTAGAAAACTTGCTCCAAAACCGATTTGGTCAGCTTGATAAGCCACTATTGCAAGTCGTTGGATCATTGGTCAAGCTCCCGCCTAGTGAGTTATCACATGTTGTACTGCAATTTTCTCGCGAGGAATTATTAAGTAAGTTTTTGTAATCCGCTGTACTAATTGTCTGAATCAGGATTCACAAGATTCAGACAAAAAAAGCGCAAATTAAACAACGGATAAAACTTATGACGGAGTGTAGTATAAATAAAAGAATCTTTGTACAGGACAAAAAATTCATTTGATTTTTTTGTAGGCAACAAATCCGTTAGAATCAGAAAAAAAATCCCTGTCGTTAAATATGAAAGACTCTATATATAAATGTTTAGTACAACGGATTTACGAAATAAACGGATAAGGCAACACCACCTCTTGGTTTATCCGTTTTTTCCGCAAATCCGTTGTACTAAATACAGGGAATTTATTTCGTGATCATTCCTAAAACTTATGACGGAGTGTAGTATAAATATCTTTGTACAGGACAAAAAATTCATTTGATTTTTTATTTTTTTACAGGGATAAGTCAAAACCGATACGAGCCCCTATTCTTTAAATGAAATTATCAATTCGTTAATTAAGCAAGATATAGAAATTTCCCAACAAACTCCCCCGGCTCACCGGCTTAATTTCCCGATAATGCAAATGCCGGAGCTGCCGCTTAGTAAAAATGGGGTTTTAGCCTTTTTAAGGCGATTTGAAAAATGAGGGAAAAATCGGTGTGTCTAATATAAATTGAAATATTCCATTAATTTAATAATGACACGGTTTATCCTTGTTTATATAACATCCTTGTAGTTTTAATGCTATTTTTTAGCCAACACCAATTCAAAAAATTCCCCCGATCCACTGATCTTAGGAATAGTCGGCGTTTGGGCATTATCGGTGAGTTCACGCACGGTATCACGGACATAATCTTGTAAGAAACTCAGTTTCACCACACTTTTTTTATAAGCAGCTTCACCACCCAATCCATCTATCAACGCTTTACTAAAAGCCCCATGTCCCCATTCCGGATTTTCTATCGAATAATCCCCGCCAGAACTAGATGCCAAAACAA
>LUTY01002998.1 GCA_001640045.1 Candidatus Thiomargarita nelsonii
TGGCAGGGCGCAAAAATTCTATTGTGATCCGATTGAATGCGCGTTTTTTCAAGGCAATTCTGCGAGATTTCTATAGCCACTTGATAGCTTGGACCAATTTTCTACTGCCTTGTATTTTTCAATCGCTTTGCGATAACCCTTTTCAGTATCCGTCAGATTATTCGCCTTTTGGCTCATTTGGGCGAATAGTGCCCAATTTTGGGCGGCACCGGCAGCGTCTTCTTGTTCTTCAAACAGATTGGCTGCTTTTTGATAAGCCTCTGCGGCGGCTTTCCAGTGTTTGGCTTTTTGGTACACCGTACCTAAGTTCTGCAATGATTGGGCTTCCAATTTGAGTATATTTAACGGTTGCATCCGTTTCAAGGCATCGCGGTGGTATCGTTCTGCCTTTGGCAGATTACCTTGTAACATTTCCAAAGTGCCGAGTTGATCTTGTATGACGGCTTCAGTTTGTGTCTCTCCCATTTCTTGCATAATGGGTAAAGCCCCTTCATAAGCCTGTTTGGCATCACTAATGTCGCCTTTTTCCTTTAATACCGCCCCCAAATAACTCTGCATATAGCCTGTTTCTTGCTTGACTTGTGGAGACGATTCTAATTCTTCTAATTCCTCTAGTCCTTGTTGAAAGCTGTCTGAGGCTTCATCAAGATTTTCCTGTTCTGCCATGCAACGCCCTAACCAACCCAAGGCGACGCAACGATCAGATTTGTTTGTCTCTCCCAATTGTTCTAGGATTTCCTGAAACTTCGTCTGTGCCTCTTGATAGTCACCTGTGGAATAAAGTTGCTCTGCTTCTTCAGTGCGGGCTATAAACCAATCTTGGGATTGTGTTGGTGAAGTTTTCTCGGTATCGACTACCACGTCGCGATCAGTGATTAAGCCAAAGTCAACCAGGAATGATTTTACTTTGTTAGCAAAGTGGGGGCTCCATTCTTCACCTCTAGTATCATGCAGGGCTTGTAGTAAATTAGACAATTCCCTTTGTTCAATGGCACGGGCTTGGTAAGGATTCTTGTTATCCTGTTCGTACAAAAAGCTAGAAAATTCGTAATAGCCTTGACAATAACGCTTTTTCAAAGCCTGTTGTTCTTTTGAGGGCAGCATCGCCCACAGTCGGGGGGTGATAGCCGGATGGAATTTGAGATAAGGCACTGTCACGCCTTCGATGTTTTCAGCTTGCATAAAGCCACTGGCTTCTAGGTTTTGGCGTAGCTTTTGCCAAAGCACTTCGGGTATGTTAATGATGCCTTGTAAAACGTTTTCAAATGCGCCATCTTGAAATATGCCTAACTTCAACAAGTAGGGCAGCATTTGCGATTCTAAGTTTTCCAAAAATAAGTTGAGCGAAGCCAGCAGCGATTTTTCAGATTGCGCCATGTCGGAGGGTAATTCCCTTAAGAAGCTGTCTAAACGTTCGCTTAATGTGTTGATACTGTTGTTTTTGAGTTGAAAGGCTAATACCTTGAGAGATAAGGGATGATAGTTGATTTTATGACACAACTGTTCCACTTCAGCTCGTTTTGGCAGCCCGTAGGCAGGCAAAGGTGGCAAGATCATCAAGGCTTCAAAATAGCGTATCGCTTCTTGTTCATCTAGCTTATCAAGTGTGAGTTGACAATGTTTCCTGCCGTTTTTGAGAAAAGCAGGATGAGAAGCGGGGTGGCGTGTTATGATGATAACTCCACTTTGGCCAGCTTCTGACCATTTTTGAGCGGCATCAAGCAGTTTTTGTAAGGGTGCTGTTAGCTTTTCTCCTGTGGTGGTGTTTTCATCTTCAATCCGGTTTTCTGGCGCTTTGTTCTGTTCCTCATTCAGAATGAATGTGTTTTCCTCTTTTTCAGGCTGAGTTTGATTGTCCGCCTCAAAAGAAAAGGCGTTTTCGGAGAAAATACGGTTATCTTCATC
>LUTY01002999.1 GCA_001640045.1 Candidatus Thiomargarita nelsonii
AGGCAATTAGAAGCGATTGAAAAAGTGCTGCTGGATGAACAGCCAGACTGGGTATTAGTCTATGGTGATACTAATTCCACACTGGCGGGCGCACTGGCGGCTGTTAAATTGCATATTCCAGTGGCTCATGTCGAGGCTGGACTACGTTCATTCAATCGGCGGATGCCAGAAGAAATCAATCGTGTTTTAACCGATCATGCGTCTGACTTACTCTTTGCACCTACGAAATATGCGGTTGACAACTTGAGAAAAGAATGAATTTCAAGCGATGAGCATGTCAAGCTGGTTGGAGATGTGATGTATGATGCGGCGCTATTTTACGCAGCGCAGATAAGGCGGAACGACAGAGCCAGATTCTTGAACAGCTTGGTTTGACACCAAAAGCGTATTCTTTGATAACCATCATGGATATTTCAGAAAGTCATGGATTAACCTAAGGGCAACCACTTCAGTCCCCTACGATAAATCACGGTTCATGTAGGGGCAATGGAGCAGGTTGCAAACCTGCTCCGGCGACTTTAAACCTGCGTGGCGACATACTCATCCGCTGTACTATGTGATATCTGAAAACCACCAAATTGGAGACTTTAAACCTTGCCAACTTTATCCGCACAGCAACAAATAGCCACACTTGAACGCGAAAAAGCGGAACTCCGTGTCGAGTTGGAACAAGCGAGAAAATTGGCTTATCTTGGTATGATGGCAACGACGGTAGCGCATGAAGTGAGTCAACCCATTCATAATATTAAAGCAGCAACGGATGTCACATTACACAGATTAAAAAAAAAATATCCCTTTGACAGCACAGAGCCAATCTTTGAACATATATATCACCAACTTGAACTTATCAATCGTCAAACCGAACGACTGCGTAAAATTATTGAAAATTTTAGACAATTTGCACGATGGAATAAAAATCACCGTGAATTTATCAATCTTAACCAGTTACTTGAACAAACCATAGAGACTATTTTTGCCGCCCAATTTAGAAATAATAATATCAAATTGGTTCAACAACTGGAGTCGGAGCCATTGATGGTTTACGCTAATCCATTTCTATTACAAGAAATTTTCAGTATTTTATTGAGCAATGCCATAGAGGCGATTGAAACACAGAAACTTCCCACAGTATGGGTAACAACTTTTCGCTCACTTAACTCTAATGAAGCCGGTTTTAGAATAGAAGATAATGGTTCAGGACTGGCACCGGAATACCGTCAACACTTATTTGAGCCATTTATGAGTACTAAAACCACTGAGAAAGGGACTGGTTTGGGACTACACCTTGCTTATCAAATGGTTCAAGACTTAAAGGGACGCTTAAATTATCAAGATCATTCTGGTGGTGGTGCTGGGTTTATTGTTATTTTACCAACTGAGGAAAGATAATTGATTATGGAATCACAATATAAATTATTAATCATAGATGATGATGAAGAAACTCGAAATATTTATCGTGAATTCTTTACTGATGAAGGTTTTTTCGTGGACACTGCTGCTGATGGTGTTGAAGGACTAGAAAAATTGTTACACAACGAATTTGACGTTGCTATTGTCGATATTAAAATGCCTAAAATGGATGGTATTGAAATGATTCGTCAAGCTTTGACGAATGATCGTGTAGATGCAAGTATGATTATTTTGACCGGGCATGGAGATAGAGAGGAAGCGGTCCAAGCTGTCAATATTGGTGTAGAAGCTTGGTTTGATAAATTGAACCTAAATATGGCTCAATTGCTGAAACGAGTTAATGAATTGGCTGAAGTGATACCTATTGAGACAGTGAGGCAAGTCTTGACTGAGGCTAGGAGATAAAAGAATATGACGGATGATGATCTGGTAGATCAAAGATATTATTTTGATGCCAATGCTTTTATCAAATATTATACCAAGGAACCCGGTAG
>LUTY01003000.1 GCA_001640045.1 Candidatus Thiomargarita nelsonii
TCATTCGTCACAAAATTATCTGAGTCTGGTTTTTTGAGTGACACTTTGATCACTAAACTACCATCCTCTTGCTTTATTTCCTTAACCTCAAGAAAATATTGCTCTTTTAGTGGTTTGACAGAAAGCGTTCGGCTACCACTTTTCATTTTATGATTTTTAATGGCATCATATAAAACGGTCAAAATGGAGGCAAGAGCTACACAAGCACCTGCTACTAACACACTTCCACTGAGAGGATCCAAATTCATTTTTAATTCTCCCTATTTTCCGTTGTAGTTACATTTTCTGTAATGAATATGCAACAACTACTGGTTATAACTGAAAAAATGAACAGCCATAGAGACACTCTAGCCACTATATCACGTTTTAAGTCTGTTCCTCCAAACGAAACATTCGCGTAGTATAGTGAAGATATGATTATAATAAGAAGAGAACAAAGTCCAATGAATTTCGTGAATGCTGGTGGTGTTGCTGCCGGAGAAGATGCAACTTCAAATAACTCGCCTAAGGCAATCCCACAGAGGGTGATGCTGGCAAGAAGTATCTCGCCACGTCCAAACAGTAACTCCAAGGTTATTTTTTCCCCTCTACTTATTCCTAAAAGGTAATTAACTAGGAAAGGAAGAAAGGCAAATACCACGCTAAATAATACCCAAGTCACTAATTTATTCGTTTTATATTTTTTATTCATGGGAATAGGCTATCAACTTAAGCCGATACAGTTGGCAAATTCAAAGGGTTAGGAACACTGCATCCTCTGGATTTTCTAGGCAAAGGTAAATCTCCCATTTGCTCAATAAGCCAATCAAATAAGTCTGGAATTTCTGTATCAAACAGTCGTTCTGCTGCTGTCGTTCCATCACGACGTTTTGTGTCATAATTATGAATGACAGTTAATGCTTTCAATCGATTTGGTGTTATCCCTCTTCCATTATGGTGTATTTGAGACAAATAGCCATTTCGGCCTTCAATTGCTGATGATGCACGCTGAAATTTTCCGCTTATCCAATCCGCCCAGCTTAACCACTGCTCTATTTCACCATCTGAAATATTATTTGTTATGAGTGTGTCCCACTTGTCCAACCGTAGTGTTTCTAAAAATGGAGGTTGGTTTTGAGAGGTTCTATCCGAAAGATTTGAGAGTATAAGAGCAAAAAATTTGCTTGGTTCAAACTCAAGAGAGTGAGACTCAATTATCACAGACAAAAGGAGGCCCTCCTCCAAACAGAGGCTGGTATTCCAATACCTACCGAACAGTGGTGTTTCTAAGGTGGTGGTTGATATACGTTCCATCCGAGATATTTAATAGCCTGATAAAGACGCACAAAATTATCGCGTCCATTCTCAGAGCGAAAGCCATCATGCTCAATCTCAAGCCGTCGGAGAGTTCGCCTAGAAGTTTCGGACAATGAATTGCGTCTGACATCATCATGGGAAAGGTAGGCTGTCATCCAATCAAAATGGTTAGATATAAATTTGATGACCTTTTGAAAAGCTTTTGGTTTTTTAGAATCCGTCGGGAGATTTTTCAATTTTGCCAATGCGACCAAAGCCTCGGTTTCATCTTGGCTGTCTTCAAAAATATGCCAGACTCCGCTTAAGAAAGTTCGTAGATTACCAATCTTCTGATCAGTGATTACAATCTCTTGTAAACGTTCTTTTTCATCATCGCTCATTCGCTGTTCGGCTTTGAACAACAAATAACGGTTGTCCCATAAACTTAAGGCAAGCGTTTCTAATTTGTTTTTATACCAAGGTGTTGTCACCTTTTCGCTTCGTTTTTTAATGTCACGTCGGTGAGCAACAGACCATTTCCATAAATGCCGCCAAGCATTTTGAATAATATGGAAGTAATCGTATTGAATAGCGACTTTTTGACCAAACACGGCACGAATGGCATTGAA
>LUTY01003012.1 GCA_001640045.1 Candidatus Thiomargarita nelsonii
CACTGAGGGCGTACAAGGCGCGTAGGACGCACCCTACGCTCGCTATTGTTTTGGCAAAAAGCGAAATTATCCAAGCTAAAAATAGAATATTGGGCTTAGCACGCGACACTTCAAAGTGGACATCAAAAGTCCAAATCTCAGCGGGTTACTCTGATAAACAAACTGATGAGTTTGCATCTGGTTTTGACAGCAGGGGTAGGCTGACGTTTGAATATCCTCTCATGGGGGGGGGTCGCGCAAACAGATAAGGAAAAAGCTCAGGCTCTGTCAGAATTGTATGCTGCCACTGATGCGCGTCAGGACTAAATTTATTCTCGATGTCCAAAAATTGGCGATGCTAAAGGTGGAAGAGCAAAACGCTAATGAAGATCATAAGTTTGTTGTTGAACTCTTAAAAAGTACTGTACTGATGCTGCTAATAAAGCGGCTGTCAAGGCGGGGCGGTATCAAGAGCAAGAAAATATAGCCCCGCTGATTGATCGGGCACTTACGGCTCAAAAAGCTGTAAAAAAGGCTGCCATACAGCTAAAAACCATGCTTGAGGCTATTGCCAGGATTTATGGAAAGGATGAATGGGAGACGCTGCGGGGGCATATTGTTGCTTATTTGCGACAGCTTGGGGAAAAATCAAAAACGTTGAGCAAAATTAATTTTACGTTATGTGCAACTTTTATGATAAACTTGCTCTGTTGCAAAAATGTTCAGCCCAAGTTTTTTCAAAAAACTTGGTTTCTTTGCGGCTTTAAAAATGTTAAAATATTTATGTGTACCTACTTAAGTGATTGATATTAGCAGTTAATAAGTTTTTTTGGCGTTTTCAGAATAACATCAATTTTCATCAGAGAGGTGACGCTATGAAAAAATTGGCAAGTTATTTTATGTTTGTCGTCGTGCTAGTTACGACAGTTTATGCGGGAATCGTTCAGGCTGAGGGTGAATTTATCATACAATTCTCGCACTTGTTTGTTATGGATGACAAGGAGATGGGAGAAGGAGATTGGCGTATTGACTGCTGGGTTGATAGTAAACATGTTTTGCACATACCTAAACGTGAAGCTGGGACAGGCGAAAGCGTTGTTCTTAATAAAAGAGTCAGCATTCTTCCTAAAAGAAGACGTGTGGCAGTTGAATGCATGGTTCAAGAGCAGGACAGAAGTGAATGGGAGCATGTTGGAAAAAATACTCACATGTTCAAAAAAGTGAATGACGAGTGGTGTAAAAGAGCAAAGGCCCCTAACAGTAAGGATTGTTGGGGAGATTATCATTTTTATTTTCATAACGATGAAGGGAAGGTTCGTCTTCATTATACGGTTTATTAAAAAGAAACACAGAAAGTTCTGTGTCGATGTTTTTGTGTCCACAAAATAGTGGTATAAACTTCTTTTCTCGTTTCTCGTTCCAACGCTCCAGCGTTTTCATTCCGATGGGACGCTCCAGCGTCCTTTTAAAACTTCTGATGTTACGCATTCTTGTTCCCAGGCAATAATTACAAACAAGGATTTTGGAAACAAGGTGCGTAACACGAGCATTTAACAAAATGCTCCGTCTCGCTTATCAAGTGTATTATAATTCCAATTGAACCTCGAAACGCCAATAAAAAAAATCCGTGGCTTTAATCCAATCTTTGTAGTGATATAATGAAATTGTCATCAAACTGGCTTTAAAAACTAAAGAGATAGACTAATGATAAAATGGATAAAACGAAAAATATGGTTCCTCATAACTAAACTTAAAGTAGCCATCAATAATGGTAGGCTTGACCTATCAAATAGGCGATTAACGGCCTTGCCCCCAGAAATCGGTCAGTTGACCCAGCTTACCGAGCTATCCCTATCGGAGAATGAACTGACGGAATTGCCCCCAGAAATCGGTCAATTGACCCAACTTACCGAGCTAGACCTTCGCTTGAATCAACTGACGGCCTTGCCCCCAGAAATCGGTCAGTTGAGCAAGCTAAAAAAACTCAATATTGATGATTGGAATTGGAGTGGTGGCAATCAACTGACGGCCTTGCCCCCAGAAATCGGTCAGTTGACCCAGCTTACCGAGCTAGACATTTGGGGGAATAACCTGACGGCCTTGCCCCCAGAAATCGGTCAGTTGACCCAGCTTACCAAGCTATCCCTGCATGGGAATAAACTGACGGAATTGCCCCCAGAAATCGGTCAGTTGACCAAACTAACAACGCTATACCTTTCTGTGAATAAACTGACGGCCTTGCCCCCAGAAATCGGTCAGTTGACCCAGCTTACCAAACTATCCCTCTATCATAATCAACTGACGGCCTTGCCCCCAGAAATCGGTCAATTGACCCAGCTTACCTTGCTATCCCTTGGCTCGAATAAACTGACGGCCTTGCCCCCAGAAATCGGTCAGTTGACCCAGCTTACCGATCTAAACATTCGGGGCAATCAACTGACGGCCTTGCCCCCAGAAATCGGTCAGTTGACCCAGCTTACCTCGCTATACCTTTCTGTGAATAAACTGACGGCCTTGCTCCCAGAAATCGGTCAGTTGATCCAGCTTACCTCGCTATCCCTGTATGAGAATCAACTGACGGCCTTGCCCCCAGAAATCGGTCAGTTGACCCAGCTTACCTCGCTATCCCTTTGGAAGAATAAACTGACGGCCTTGCTCCCAGAAATCGGTCAGTTGATCCAGCTTACCTCGCTAGACCTTTCTGTGAATAAACTGACGGCCTTGCCCCCAGAAATCGGTCAGTTGACCCAGCTTACCTCGCTATCCCTGTATGAGAATAAACTGACGGCCTTGCCCCCAGAAATCGGTCAGTTGACCAAACTAACAACGCTACGGCTTGAGAATAATGAACTAACCGCCTTGCCCCCAGAAATCGGTTTGTTGGTCAATCTGAAAGAACCTGACTTTTTGGATGGACTAACACTTGACAAAAATCCACTAGAATCACCACCGCCCGAAATTGTCAAGCAAGGCACAAAAGCCATTTTAGCTTACCTCCAAGAAACACAAACATCGGAACATCAATAAAAACAATGGCTTTCCAAACTAATCCTTGTTGGCGGCGTTGGTAAAACGTCATTGTTACGTGTCCTACGTGGTGAAAAATTTAATCCAATCGAGCCAACCACAGATGGTCTTGAAACCAAAAAGTTGGAAATCGCACATCCCAGCGAAACCAATGTCACCATGCAACTCAACACTTGGGATTTTGGCGGGCAGCAGATTTATCACCCATCAGTTTTTTCTCACTAATCGTTCCCTGTTTCTATTAGCTTGGCACGCACAAATCAGTAGTGCCAAGGTTTTGAAGCATTACGGCAAGCTATTGCTCAGGCAGCCGCTCAATTACCTTTAATGGGAGAAATTTGGCCCAGCACTTGGTTGAAGGCGGCTAATGTTCTCCGCGACAGCACCGAAAACTACATCACGCCGCAAGCTTTACAGGACATCCTGATTGCCCAAGAAATTGATAGCAACCAACAACCCATCTTGACACAATGGTTGCATGACTTGGGTGACATTCTTTATTTTCAGGACAAAAACGAACTTGAGGACATCGTTATCCTTAAACCTCAATGGGTGAGTGAATACATCAGTCAAGTCTTGGAAAGCGAAGACGTTATCAACAGCGGCGGTATTTTGACTCGTGAAGAGATGAAAAAACTTTGGCACGATTTGACCCCCACCATGCGCGAAACGAAGTAACTTCACTGCGTGACGTTCACATTTTCTGCGCCTGATGGAACGTTTTGATTTATCCTACCGAGATGAATATCTCCAAATCAGTCTGATCGTCTCCCCCAAACGCCACCTGATTATCAAACTGAATGGAATAAAATCCAAGCCTTTAATTAGGACTTACGCACTTAAGTACAACGGATGATCTCGCTCACCACGTCGTCCCTTGCTTCCTGCTTTAGTTTGTGTAATTCCTCTACACTCATTACTGGTTTGCCAAGTATGGGCTTTTCATTTTCATCAAAACCAAGGAATTCTCTAAACATTTGCTTACTCAAAAAAAAGGGCTGGTAACAGTGTTTTTCTCATTCCAACGCTCCAGCGTTTTCATTCCGATGGGACGCTCCAGCGTCCTTTTAAAACTACAGATTATTTTTATGAGGTTTTTCTCGTTCCCACGCTCTGCGTGGGAATGCCTGCCTCGACGCTCTGCGTCGCGTGGTCTAAATCACCTTAGAAAATCGTTGTTCCTTAAATAAGCATCAAAGTCAATCCGCTGATCGCCACGCATTAATAATCCATCCTCTTGCATTGTCTCTAAATCACGCCATTCTTCTGAAAAATACTTTTTAAAATCAATCTGGTATTCTTGCTCTATGCTGGGAATGTCCAAACTAAAATGACAAATCAGTTGAGTAATCACTGCCCGACGTAACTTATCGTCGGCATTTAACGCGATGC
>LUTY01003002.1 GCA_001640045.1 Candidatus Thiomargarita nelsonii
CCAGCGACTTAATAATTTACAGTTACAAAGTACGTTTAAGAATTCGCACACCATTTAGAACAAAGATCTGGAACACACTGTACAACTTCGGGACAAGTGTCTGTTAATGTATTAGGAGTAGGCACAGGGCATTCATCAGTCAAACTGACACAGTTACGTCCTGCTAGACAGACTTCCATGCAGCTAGAACCCCCCGTTATTATTGGAGGGCGTCCAGAAGTCTGGTGATAGGGGAAGAAGAAGTAACCCGGCTCACTAATATCGCCATCATCAGAAGGCGGAATGGATGCCACCATTGTCGTAGTACGATCAATGTCTGAGTCCTTTCCGGCAATTTCTTGCGTTATCTGAGCTAATATTTCGTCCGCCGTTTTTGGAACGGCTTGTACATGCATTGGTTCATATGGCTCCCCAGCAAGTGCGGCTGCCACTGCACGGGCAATTTCGGTAGCCTGATCAGGAAACTCTTTTGCCAAAGTAGCGGCAATATCAGCCGCAGCATCAGGGAACCGCTTAGCGAAACTTGCAGCAATAGCAGGTACTTTATCAGGGTTCTGTTTAGCAAGAGATTTTACCGCCAGAATGGGATTAACCGTACTGATAATATTAGCCTGTGTATAAGGTAGCAAACTATCAGCCTGTGCATAGCCTGCTAACAGACTAATAAGCAACACAGAAAAAATATTGATAAATGTTTTGTTCATATTTAGTAGTCTCCGAACAATCAATAAACATAAAAAAAAATTAACTTAACTCACTGAGGCTGCTACTATTTCAGACGATTTGTTGGCCTCACAATAACAATATGGCCATCAAAATAACCCTCTTCAAGATAAGAATAAGTGAGCGGAAGAAGACCAGCATGAAGCACTCTATCGCCCTCATCTAACACGCCGTTGTTATTAGCATCGTCCGAAAGGGCAGCAATGTGCTGATATTGTTTCGCACCAGGATATCTAACAGCAAGAAAATCACCCGGGCGGACATCTTTCCCCCATGTCAAGGTTTTAGTCGGCACACCGCCATCGACTAAATCAAACTCGCCTCGTTTGGGCAATTTCTTCACTAACATTGCCACATTATAGTTTCTCCTCACTCGTTTGCCTTTCCATTTGCCATAAGCGGTTACCAAGACATCGGCACAATCTGATCCAATATAATTATCACTCTGATAAGTGACTGAACCGAACAAAGCCGGTACGTTAAAATAGCTTGTCAGATAACCCAGATAGCCATCCTTTTCTCTTATCGAGACTCGAAAAACTTTTGGGGACAAGCCCTTTTTATTTGAGTCTTCAATGCCAGGCGATTTCCGGATGATTTGATCTTCGGTTTCAATTTCCACTTGAAACCAGAAACTGCCAAGCTCCTTTTGATACAACAGAGACACAACCACGTCTCTCGACCAAGGATTTTCAGGCAAGCCACTGCTATCTTCAAAAGGCCGTATTTCCCACTGATCACGAAACTGGCTTATCTCTTGACGCTCATAAACAATTTTGTCAAAACCTCTCCATTTATATGGATTTTTAGACTTAAAATGGTTGGCATTTTGATAAAACTGAGAAATATCAGGGAAAATCTGATACCACCGAATCGTCGCGCCCGGCACTTCAGCGACTTTTAATGTGATATCTTGCCCCTTCAAAGGATAAATGGCATTAACCGATTCCCAATTACCATTATCAATACGAGACAGAATCTCAACTGCGGTAACACTGCTGTTGGCTATAAAGAACAGCAAAATTGCAAATAAATAATGCTTAAATGACATAATAGTTATTAACCCTCGTGTGATTAATAGTGACACAACGTCCAAGATAAATCTTGGACTCCTAGCCGTATCCTTGCAACATTCTCACATTTTTTATAACATGTCAAGTCGTCAAGTCAAAAAAATTGG
>LUTY01003003.1 GCA_001640045.1 Candidatus Thiomargarita nelsonii
CGCAATAAAGTGCAACGCCTGCCGATTGAAAAAATTTCGCGCTCCAGTGCCGATCAACGCAAAGGGCGATGTGGACGAATTGCATCAGGCATTTGTATTCGCCTATATTCCGAAGAAGATTACAAAGAGCGTTCTGAATTTACCGAGCCAGAAATTTTACGCACTTCACTCGCATCAGTCATTTTGCAAATGTTATCATTACGCTTAGGTGAAGTTAACGACTTTCCCTTTGTCGAACCGCCTAACACCAAGATGATTAATGATGGATTTACCTTGCTAACAGAATTGAGCGCGGTGGATGACAATCGACAATTAACCGAAATCGGACGACAACTGAGCAAATTACCGATTGATCCCCGTATTGGGCGCATGATTTTAGCGGCTAAACAGGAAAATTGTTTAGAAGAAGTCTTAATCATCGCCAGTGCTTTAAGCATACAAGATCCCCGTGAACGTCCATTGGATGCCCAACAAGCTGCCGATTCCGCTCAAAAACAATTTGTCAACGACGCCTCAGACTTTTTAACTTATTTAAAACTATGGCAATTTTTCCAAGAAAACGCCAAACACTTATCAAAGAATAAATTGCGCCATCTCTGTCGAGAACACTTTTTATCCTATATCAGAATGCGCGAATGGCAAGAAATTCATCATCAACTTTCCCTGTTAATTAAAGAATCAGGCTGGAAAATAAACCAAGTCGAAGCGACTTATGACGAAATTCACCGCGCCTTGCTCACCGGCTTATTAGGCAATATCGCCTTTAAATCCGAAACTGAACAATATTTAGGTGCGCGGAATATCAAATTGTACCTATTTCCGGGCTCTGGATTATTTAAAAAACAACCCAAATGGATCATGGCAGCCGAATTGGTAGAAACGACGCGCTTGTATGCCCGTTACACCGCAAAAATAAATCCCGATTGGATCGAAAAAGTCGCGGGTGATTTATGTCAGCACCACTATTTTGAACCGCATTGGGAAAAACGCTCGGCACAAGTCGCCGCTTTTGAAAAAGTGACGCTTTATGGCTTAACCCTTGTAGCGAAACGCAAAGTGAATTATGGTCCCATCGATCCAGCATTATCACGAGAAATATTTATTCGTGGTGCATTCGTTGAAGGCGAATATGACTGCAAAGCGGCTTTTTTCCAACATAACCACGAATTATTCCATGAAATTGAAACCCTAGAACATAAATCGCGCCGTCAAGACATTTTGGTGGATGACGAACAAATCTATGCGTTTTATGAGGCGCGAATTCCAAAGGACATTTACAACGGCAAAGCCTTTGAAAAATGGCTCAAAAAGGCGGAAGGTGAACAGCCGAAATTACTTTTTTTAAGTCGAGAAGACTTAATGAAACCCGCAGGCGAAAAAGTCACTATTCAAGATTTTCCAGACAAACTCCTGCTCAATGGCGTGACATTTCCACTGACTTATCATTTTGAGCCTGGACATGAACTTGATGGTGTCACCGTAGAAATACCGCTCACCTTATTAAATCAAATACCGCAACACCCCTTTGAATGGATAGTCCCTGGATTATTAGAAGAAAAAATCATCACCTTATTGCGAACCTTGCCCAAAACACTGCGTCGATCCTTTGTACCGGTGCCAGATGTTGCACGCGAGGCTTTAGAAACTTTCAAAAAACCGATTGTCACTTTTCGAGAAGAGGGACGTTTTTTGGAATACCCAAAAGAATCGTTGATCGACGTGCTCACCAGATACTGCCACCGTCGCCTTGGAAATCCAGTACCCAAAGACGTTTGGGGCACTTTGCCGGCACATTTATTGATGAATTTTCAATTAATTGACGATGAGCCAGTGGATATGAGCCGTGACGCAATAAAGTGCAACGCCTGCCGATTGAAAAAATTTCGCGCTCCAGTGCCGATCA
>LUTY01003004.1 GCA_001640045.1 Candidatus Thiomargarita nelsonii
AGCACGGACTTTAAGTGGTTTTGACGCGCCTTATGTGCCGGGCTGGGATTGTCATGGCTTACCCATTGAATTAGAAGTTGAAAAAAAACTTGGCAAAGCCGGTCGAAAAGTCGATGCCCACCAATTTCGTAATGCTTGTCGCCAGTATGCCAGACAACAAGTCGATAAACAACGCATTGATTTTAAAAGACTCGGTGTCCTTGGTGATTGGGATGCGCCTTATTTAACAATGAATTATGATACTGAGGCCAACATTATCCGAGCCTTGGGACAAATCGTTACAGCGGGACATTTAGATAAAGGCTATAAGCCGGTACACTGGTGCAGCGACTGTGGCTCCGCTTTAGCAGAAGCCGAGGTAGAATATGAAGATAAGGAGTCTATGGCGATTGATGTACGCTTTCCCGTCGTCAACGAAGAAATTTTATTAACGAGTTGTCATCATGCCCCCGATGCGATGGGTTCAGGTGCCTTATCAGTTGTCATTTGGACAACCACGCCTTGGACTTTACCCGCCAATCAAGCAGTCGCCTTGCATCCTGAGTTGGAATATTCGGTGGTGCAATGTGAAGAGGGCAAGTATGGTCCAGAGCGACTGATTGTCGCCGAAGCCTTGCTCAAAGACACTATGTTGCGTTATGGCATAGACCATTATCATGTTGTGGCTTATTGCCAAGGCAAAGACTTAGAAGGCTTGCAATTGCAACATCCCTTTTATGAGCGTAAAGTGCCCATTATTTTAGGTGAACACGTCACCACTGAGGCGGGGACGGGGGCTGTACATACCGCGCCCGGGCATGGTCAAGATGATTATATTGTTGGCAGCCGTTATAAATTGCCCATTGATAATCCGGTTGATGGAAAAGGCAAATTTTTACCAGATACGCCACTGTTCGCGGGTGAACATGTTTTTTCGGCTAATGAACATGTGATCGAGGTGTTGAAAGGGCGTAATCGACTGGTGGCAGAACAACGTATTCGCCATAGCTATCCACATTGTTGGCGACATAAAACGCCTATTATTTTTCGTGCTACGCCACAGTGGTTTATTAGTATGGATAAACAAGGGCTGAGACAAAAGGCTTTGGATGCCATCAAAACAGTGACTTGGACACCAGATTGGGGTCTGCAACGCATTGAAGGGATGGTGATTAACCGTCCTGATTGGTGTATTTCACGACAACGTCATTGGGGAGTGCCTATCACTTTGTTTGTGCATCAAAGCAGTGGAGCATTGCATCCGCGTATGCCTGAATTAATTGAAACTATCGCACAGCGAATCGAACAAGACGGTATTGATGCCTGGTTTGATCTTGAGCCCGCAGAATTGCTGGGTGAACAGGATGCGGCTAATTATGAGAAAGTGATGGATACGCTTGATGTGTGGTTTGATTCTGGTGTGACACATGCGACTGTTTTGGAGACTCGACTCAGTGTGCCAGCGGATTTATATTTGGAAGGCTCCGATCAACATCGCGGCTGGTTTCAATCTTCCTTGTTGACATCTGTCGCTATGCGAGACGGTGCGCCGCCCTATAAAGCCGTACTCACACACGGATTTACGGTTGATGCTCAAGGCAAAAAAATGTCTAAATCCTTTGGCAACGTGATCGCGCCGCAAAAGGTGATTAAAAATTTGGGGGCGGACGTTTTGCGCTTATGGGTGGCGGCAACGGATTATCGTGGTGAAGTCACAGTATCTGATGAGATTTTAAAACGGATTGCGGACGCTTATCGACGTTTACGCAATACTGCTCGCTTTTTATTGGCGAATTTGCACGATTTTAATCCTGAGACTGATTGTGTGTCAAAAGAGGAAATGTTAGCACTCGATCGTTGGGCAGTGGATTGCGCTTGGCGCTTGCAAGAAGAGGTGCTCAAGGGCTACGAAAATTATCACT
>LUTY01003005.1 GCA_001640045.1 Candidatus Thiomargarita nelsonii
CCGGTGAGTGGTGCCGAAAAAGACGAAGCGCAAAACCAAGAAAATCTAAAGCTAAGCTATTTGTTTCGCATTATGGAAACTGAGGGGCTTTTGATGCTCCATGAGAGTACCCTCAAAGAAATTAACCGCGCATTGGTGCAAATGGTGCGCCGCCAAAGTTACGAGGAGATAGAAGACTTCTTCCTTAAAACATTTCAATTTCTCAAGAGCAATGTAGAGAAATATCCTGAGACTGCCCTGCAACTGATCAAAACGCTGGGTATTGAAATCTATAAACGCAATAATAGCCGAATGGTTGAAGCCTTTTTAGGGCAAGCAGTGCGCTTTGGTTTTCAATACAGCCATGTGAGCGGATTCACTCGCGAGTGGCAACCCATTGATAATCCAGCGCATATTGTCAATATCCGCGTTTGGCTGGGTTTGATTGAGCAAAATCCGGAATGGTTTGACACCTTATTGTCAGCCTTAATCATTAATATCAAACTAACCGGCACCTGCATCCGTGATACCGATTTATTCCAAAAGGAAGTCACCCGGTTGCTAAATAGCAATGTTTCTCCAGTCTATAATCTGGTAAAGCAATTCGCCAAATTATTGCCGGTTTATTACAACGACATCGGAGCAGAAGGCTTATTACGCGAAGTCTCAACCGAGCTTGATGAAATCACTCAACGTCAAGATCACTTAATTCACTTTCTGCGTAAACAATGTCATGTCGAGAGCAATAACTGGATCGTCGATTTCATGCGGGCAGTATTTGCCTTTTGGCACACTGCGGATAAGGCGCAGATAGCTGATTTTGTCCCGCCGGAAGTGTTGGCACAAACTGATCCGACTGGTCCTTATGTTGAATCTGTGCATGGGATCACCAAGGAACTCTTTGCAGCGCAAGGCATAACCGACGAAGAACAATTATTGCAATCTCCCTTGGCTGAAATAGAGCAAGTCATTCAAGGACTTGGCGCTTACCCAGAACAGGAAAAGCGGCGCGTATTCCTCATGCTACGCATGTATCATCTGCTCAACCTGAAATATAATCTTGGTTTTCAGGAGATCCAAGAACAATTAGTCGCGGCTAAAAAACTCGGACTGCCGGATATGCAACCCGTCTTGGAAGTGTTGCAACAGGATGATCCCTATCAATGTCTGGATGTCCTCCTTGAAGCAATGGAAAATTTGCAAAAGATCATCCTAAGTAAAGAAGTATTTGATATATCAGAAGATATTTTGCAAAAACGCCATGTCACCACCGATATTCCCTCCGTTTATGGTTATTATCGAGAGCTGAAATTTGACGCATTAAGTCTGTCATTCCGCTTGGAAAATCTTGCCAACGTCTACTTGGAAAAGCTGATTGAAGAGTTAAATCCGGGCTTGCTCACCAAGGGCAATCTTTACAAGGTTATAAAAGCCTTAAAACTGTTTCTCCGGACATTGGCAGTTAATGGTATCGCATCAAGGCGCTTTGTTCATTTAGTTGATGTGCTAGAACGCTCGCTAGAAGTGAAAGGATTTCGTTATCGGCAGTATGTTGATTTGTTCCGGAGCATGTCGGAAGCGCTCAAAGATATCATCTACACCTATTATACGAGTCATCACCGTGACAATATGTCAATTATTGTGCCAACCTTGGATAAAAAGACCTTATTGTCGCGCTATGCGCCCCAATTTGTTGAAGGTGATACAAAATGTAATTTGAGCCGCATTTCCGAAAGCTTTGAGCGTGATCTGATTGCTGAAACGCCGGGGCTACAGGCGATGGATAACTATATTACTCGCGCCTATCAGATTTTAAGTGATCAAGGTACTCGCTTGCGTGGTACGGCTCTGGATTTGCTCATGCCGGTGAGTGGTGCCGAAAAAGACGAAGCGCAAAACCAAGAAAATCTAAAGCTAAG
>LUTY01003006.1 GCA_001640045.1 Candidatus Thiomargarita nelsonii
GGTGATGCTAAAAAAATCGGTTTGAGATAAGCATAAAAGTCCAATCAATTGTCCCCAAACACGTATAGTTCCATCCTGACTTGCGCTGGCCAAGCAAGGTTTTTGTGGATTAAACACTACTGACCAAACAATATCTTCATGACCTTCTAAAGTATACTTTTGTTCACCAGTATCACAATTCCATACACGCACAGTTTTATCCTCACTCGCACTGGCTAACCACCGTCCTTTTGGATCAAATGCTACTGATCTAACCGGGGAGTGATGACCTTCTAGGATGTGCAACAAACGCCGATTCGCACAACGCCAAATACGAACGATGCCATCATCACTGGCTGTTGCTAATCTCTTACCATCCGGGCTATAGGCAACGGCATTAACAGCTTGACTATGACCACGTTGAACGATAGCAATTAAACGTTCACGATCTGGATAACCATCTATTTTTAAATATTTTTTTACAGGTTTTTCTAAAATAGCATAATTAGCATATTTAAAATCAGCCTCTTGCAACTTAGCCTCAGTCAAATCACAGTCCTGAAAATCACAGTCCTGAAAATTAGCTTTAAGACAACGCGCTTCACTTAAATCAGCCTGTTGAAAATCGCTACCGTGAAAATCACTATTGTTGAGATTGGCTTTAGAAAGATTGGCTCCCCTTAATTGAGCCTCTGGTAACACGGCTGCTTCTAAAATGATCTCGGCTAATTGCGCGTTTTGTAATTGGACTTGAGCCGGAAATTGTAAAGCTTGTTGTAGTTGCGCCATGTCAGTGATTTTTTCTTCCATGCCAGCGTTAATGCGCTGTGACCAATAGAGGATTTGTAAGGCATTTTCGGAAATGTTGGGGCGGTATTCGCCAGTTAAAATCGCAGATAAAGAGGAAATTGTCTCTCGCCCCTTTTTTTTCTCTTGTTCTTTCTCCAGCAGCGTGAGAAAAAACACCACTTTTCGGTCAAAACGGCGCGTATTTAACACCTTATCATTCAAATTTTCCAATAATAGCTTACGGGCTAAAAAGTATTCCCTAAAGGAACGGTGCATAAACGAGAAATGGCCCTCATTATCATCGCGTTTCAAAAAACTGGCCGTTTGTATTTCAGCCGCAATGTCTTTGCTCTCTTGATCATTAAAATCCATCCTCTTTTGGCTCACCAATTGCTCAACAAAAGGCTGTAACTCTTGATAATGAACGGTATTTTTGGCTTGATCCCACATCTGCCAAGCTAATTCCAATATCAGTTTCTCTTTACTGTCTTCATCAAAAAAACGATCTTTTTGCTCTTGACGCTGAATCCATTTATTGGTGTAAACAGTGTATAAATTAGCAGCATTGATATTATCTTGCTGTTCCAATTGCGGTAAGGATCTCACGAGCATATCCAACAACAGGGGACGGTGGGCTAAATCTTTTAAATTATAAATGCTCTGAATTTTGGCCCAATCGGCTTCGACAGTGTTGGGGCGGACTTTGTGTAAATAGGCGCGAATCTTGTCATCATCAAATTCTTGCAAATAGACGACTTGGGTATTGGTATATTGGCGTTGCTCTTTGTAAAGCTCGGTTTCTATTTCGGAATGTGTGGATCCTTGTCCAATGACTTTGGCTTGTTCATTACGATCTTTAAAATAATGGGTACGACAAGTCAAAATGACTTTGCTTTGAAATTCCGCCGCCCGTTTGAGTTCGTGGAAATTGTGGATTGTCGTCTTCCAGCGCACTCGATCCGCCATTTCATCAAAGGCATCAAACAATAACACCACTTGCCCTAAGCGCAATAAATGTTCAAAATTGGGAAATTGAATCGCGGGCAAACCGCTGCGGCTAAAATGGCTGATGATAATACTCTCTAAGGTTTCCTCCTTGCGGACTTTTTTGAGCGGGATTAACACCGGG
>LUTY01003007.1 GCA_001640045.1 Candidatus Thiomargarita nelsonii
CTAGCACCGGCTTCATACGCCAACTTTGCTACAGTTTGAGCATAAGCCATGCCTGCCGTAATCTTCAGAAAAATTTTCCCATTCTGATGAAAACACTAGAAAAGAAAGGGGTCATGCCACAGAGACATTTCAACAATGCCGAAGAATTTAAGCAAGAATTCAATGACATTTCAGAGTTACTGATTGATGCCACAGAACGTCCCATCCAACGCCCCATGAAAGAACCAGAACAAACCGAATATTACAGTGGCTATAAGATCATACAGTCAAAAATACTGTCATTGGGACACAGAACACAAGTATTTTATATTTAGGTCCCACAGTTCCAGGAAGTCAGCATGATTACGGATTGTTCAAGCAAGAGTTTGATCCTAATCAGGATTGGTTTAAGCCTTTGTCTGTGTGGACAGATTTGGGGTATACAGGATTTAATAAAGATTATGAGGTACCAAATCTGTATATTCCAACTAAGAAACCGCGACGTTCCAAAACTAATCCTAATCCGAGTTTAACAGCAGAACAACGTCTAGAAAACCAGGCTATCAGTCAAATACGTATTCGGGTTGAACATTCGCTTTCTGGGTTAAAACGTTTTAATATTCTTTGTCATGATTTTAGGAGTCATCTCTCGAAATTTATAGATGATGTAGCTGCTGTTTGTGCTGGCTTATGGAATTTTAAAATTGCAATTCGAGAATTCGCCATACTTTATTGAGCAACAGCTCTAATACCGCTATTTAATTTTTAATTTTAATTTCAAATACTTGTTAATTTATGGTGCCGAAAAAAATAAATGATTAGTTTCGTTTATTTTCAATCTGTTAGATTAAAACCAAGCATTTAAGTCAGTCTTTTGGCGAAGGTATTGAATCATATAACGTCACGCATCACCGGCAGCAAAAAGCAGAGCGAGGGCCGCTTTTTGCTGTCCGAGTGCATGCGATTGTTAGGCCAATATTCCTTTTGACGCTAAAAATTCAGGCGGGACATCGGCATTCTTACGGCCAGCAATAGCAAAATAAAAAAGTGGCTCACCTTCAATCGAGAGCCTATGTCTATACCGCTCAACATGATAAACATCAAGATATTCTGAGAAAATTAGTTCTCGTATCATTTTCGAGAACCCGCTTTCATCGCTGCTATCAAAAAATGTCTCCTTGATATTGAATGCCACCCAACCTTGTTGTTTGATAATGTTAAAGGCTTCAATAAATGCCTTTGTTGGAATATCACCAAAGCCTAAGGCAGCAACCGTTACCATACAATCACATTGCCATGATGCTATATCTTCTTTTTTCTCTTCCGTTAATTTGGTGAAATCCTCTACATAATATGCATCGTATAATCCTGGCCTATCTCGAACCGTGGCATCATACGCTTCTGGAATAATATCTACTCCGATTAGACGTGATACTCCATGCTTCTTCAGCTCTTCACCCATCATGCCATTACCCGCACCTAAATCTAACACGCGAAGTTCAGTAAAGTTGTCTTCTGACTGTTTTACAGATGATTCTAGAATAGACGTTACTTTAGTTGGGGATGTACATTTCAAACGGTCGTAGAATACCTGCTCGTACAATCCTTGTACTTGATAGATTTCATCATAGTCATGAAACTTGATTTTTCGCTGACCACCGGAGCCTTGAAGATAGAAATAAGCTTCATCTTGATTGAGGTCAGTTGATTCTGATTTTGGAAATTGAATTCGATGTCGTTTTTGCATTACTTCCTCTAATTATTGCTTCGTTAATTTTGTGGCCTAACGTCGACAATCACCCGGCGGCGACGAGAGACTGACCGTTCAAAATACGCCCGAATTCGCCGCTCGGGTGCATTGTGCGGTCAACACTAATCCAAGTGTGCCACGTACTGGAATTCCTAAAGCAGAGGCACA
>LUTY01003008.1 GCA_001640045.1 Candidatus Thiomargarita nelsonii
TCGACAAGAATACAGTGCCTTTGTACGCATTGTCCCGGTACGTTGCCTTGGCTCCGTGAATACCATCTGGGTCAGTGATGCGCTCAATAGTGGATATGATGGTATCATTCTCATGGGCTGTCAAAAAGGTGAGGACTACCAGTGTCATTTTGTTAAAGGAAGCGAAATGGCGCACGAGCGGATGTCGAAGATTGGCGACACTTTAGAGCAACTGAATCTGGAAAAGGAGCGGGTGCAGACTTACGAGATTGCCATTACGGATATTCACAAGGTGCCCAAGATCATCAACGATATGGCAGAAACCATTGACAAAATCGGTATGAATCCATTTAAGTTTTGATTTGTGATTTTTGTGCAAAGTGCATGGCACTTTGCACCCAAGGAGACTTTTTATGAGTACACAACAATACCGCAATAACTTTCTGCGGGAAGTTGAAGCCAACGTTGAAGAAGGTGAATGGGTCAAAATGTGCATGCAATGCGGCGTATGCAGTGGCTCCTGCCCATTGGGTCCACATTGGGAACATCCCCCGCAAGAAATTTTTATGATGATTCGCGCAGGTAAACGCGATGAAGTGCTAGGCTCTAGTTCCATGTGGATGTGTACTTCCTGTTACAACTGCATTGCACGTTGTCCACGCGAATTACCCATTACTCATATCATGCACGGTTTGGCACACTACGCTAAACGGCTAGGGCTGATGCCCAAGAATCAACCCACCCAAAAATTTTCTCAATTATTTTGGGATAATTTAGTCAAAAAAGGGCGCGTTAATGAACTCAAACTGGGTTTGAGTCTCTACTTTATGAATGGTTTTTCTGAAGGCGTCAAAACGGCTATGAAAATGCAAAAGATTGGTCTGGGGATGTACAAGACTAAGCGCATGAGTCCATTTGAAATGTTTGGTGGACATGGCTGTAAAGACAGCAAAGGCTTGCAGGCTATTTTGAAAAAAGCCAGTGAAATCGAAGAAGCGAAAGTTGCCAAATTCCAAGGCTAAGGAGACTGAGACATTATGGCTAAGAGAGAATATTCTTTCTACCCCGGCTGTTCATCACAAAAGGGCGCATCCTCCTCCAACCAGTTGCGTTCAACAGAAACCATTTGTGATGAATTAGGCATTCAACTAAACGAAATACCTGATTGGAATTGCTGCTCCGCTTCCATTGGCTACGGAGGTGGCGGCGAATTACCACGTTTAGCGTTATCAGCGCGTAACCTTGCCCTATCTGAACAACATCATCCGGGTCAAGATGTGGTTGCCACTTGTGCGGCTTGTTGGTTATCGACTCGTGAAGCTAATGATCGTTTGAATGAAAACAGCCAACTGATGGCGGAAACCAATGATGCCTTACAACAAGCGGGTTTAACCTTAAAAGGTGAGAAAAAAGTCCGCCATATGGTCGAAGTGCTGATTGAAGACTTAGGCTATGATGAAATGAAGAGCCATGTCGTCAAGCCGCTAGAAGGCATCAAGATTGCTGGTTATGTGGGTTGCCAGACGAATCGTCCTTTTGGTATTGACGGAGAATCTTTTGAGAATCCGGTGTATTTGGACAAAATGATAGAGATCATGGGAGCGGAGCCGGTAGAAGATTACGACAAAAAAGTGTCGTGTTGTGGCGGAGCGCTGATGTTCTCAGAGCCGGAAAAGAGCCAAGCTTTGGTGAAGGATATTATTGAGGCGGCTTACGATGGCGGTGCGGATATGATTGTGACACCCTGCCCGGTGTGTCAGATGAATACTGAGGTTTATCAAGAACAAATCAACAAAAAATACGGCACAAAATTCAATATGCCGTCGCCAAGGCTCAGACATACCACAATTGGTCAACGGTTTTACCGATTCCCATTTTATCTGTTTCCCCTACGAAACACGCCGCACCGGTATTTATG
>LUTY01003009.1 GCA_001640045.1 Candidatus Thiomargarita nelsonii
CAAGTACAAAAACGCGATTTTAAGGATTTAGTTATCATTGTCGATGGGCTTGAAAATTGAGAAGCTTACTATGAGAAATAAACGTCTTTTTTCAGCAACGATTGTGTCAGGAATCGTTCTTATCAACTCGGGATGTGCATCGCTTGAAAAAAGCTGGACCGAAAAATGCCATAGCATTTGTTCCGCTGAGTTCTCAACAGACAGCTTAGAATACAAGAAGTGTACGGCGAAAACAACAAATCTATTTGGGTCGCTAGTTTCACGAGTGCATAAATGTAATAATTTCGTAGAAAAATATCAAACTTGTGATGGCTATGGCTTTTCTCGCGGCACTTCGTTCTTTTCTAGCTGCTTAATGCAATTAGAGATCGCTGACTCAACTAAACGGGAATTAATGCGGGAAATTGACTCGATCGATAACAATAATTTTTAAAAACGATTTTTGATTAGTTGGAGTGCAAGGTTCACTTGCACAGGAAAGGGCGGCGTTAACCTTGCACTCCAATTTCTCAAAAATCGTTTTTAAAAAGAGAGTGATCATCAAACCGAGGTCACACTCGTTGACAGTTATCAGACGATGTCATCCTTTTGTCGTATGCGACAAACCTGATTAATTAACTCGCTGGTTTTTAATAAATTTTTTTTTATTTATGTCGTAAGCTTTTCGCTTGACAAATTGTCACCTTGTCCCCTTTTTTGCTAAAAAGGGCTTGACGTTTTGCAGTATCGACCATTTTCATTGTAAGACTACTGATTTTCAAAACACAACAATAGGAGAACAGCTATGCTAGGCTACTTAATATTATTTTTTATATCACTTTCTCTATTATCTCTTATTTTCTCAATTATCAGCACACTGATTGCTATGCCTATGCTTATTTTATACTTATTTTTATCAATTCTCGGCATAGTGATTGGTAAGCGCTGGATCAACGCTGCCGACAACTCAAACCAACATTCTATGCCAGATTTTACCACCCTTAACTCGTATGAAATTGCCGCATTACGAGACGGGCGCAAAGGGCTCATTCAAACGGCACTTCTTGAACTCTGGAATCGCAAACTCATAACAAGCCATGGTAAGGAAGAACAGGCAGAAATTAAGAGCGTGGTAAACCAACTACCCAATGACGAGATTGAACAAGCCATTTATGACTTTGCTCACACAACACGAAAACCGGCCGATTTTTTTTCAGACAGTGGCTTGCATTCACGTATTGATAGGCATCTCAAACCTATCAATCAGCGGTTGGAACAATTGCATCTCAAGCCTACCGATGCTCAACTCGAACCGACTATCCTGAAAGCGCGGATAATATGGTTCATCATTCTTGGAATAGGCGTTTTTTTGGGTCTGCTTTACCATTCCATAGTTTTCTTATTCTTATTTTTATTATTCATATTCATGAGTTTAGAACCCAACAAGCGACAAACACAGCTTGGTCGTCGCTATTACGATAAATTACTTAAACACTTTGAATGGATGAAATCAGAGGAAAAAAGCAATATTGATCCCGCTTTCCTCATTTCTATCTTTGGAATCAGCGCGGTGACAAATGTTGGCCTTTTCGCTTCATTTGAAGAGGGTTTTGCAAAAACCGACAGTCCAGGTACTGCCGAAGGTGGTTGCGGTGGCGGTTGTGGCGGCGGTGGTGGCGGTGGTTGTGGCGGTTGTGGAGGCTAATGTCTATGCACACAAACGAAGCCAGTTATGCGCCCAAAAGCCTGTTGCTCCAATGGCATATCACCGAGCGTTGCAACTTGCGCTGTGCCCACTGCTATCAAGACAATTATGCACGAGATGAATTGAGTTTTGCTGACTTACTCAAGGTGCTAGCGCAATTTAAAAAATTGCTAGCCACCTTAAATCAGCGAGCCGGCAAACCTCTTCATGCC
>LUTY01003010.1 GCA_001640045.1 Candidatus Thiomargarita nelsonii
GTCTGATTGCACCTGATGACTAGCGACAGATTGCCCATCTATGTTCCCTGTCACCATGTTCACTGACGAGAGACTGTGCAGTTGCACCCAAGTGCTGTTGTTCATCCGCAGCCAAATTCCAACGCTGGAGCCAAAGTCGATAATGACATCATCTTGATCGTTGCCGTCTAAGTCTTCTGTTACCATGTCCTCCGGCGAGAGACTGTGCAATTGCACCCAAGTGCTGTTGTTCATCCACTGCCAAATCCCAACGCCAGGGCCAAAGTCGATAATAACTTCGTCTTGACCGTTGCCGTCTAGGTCGCCCGTTACCATGTCCTCCGGCGAGAGACTGTGCAGTTGCACCCAAGCCCAGTTGTTCATCCGCAACCAAATTCCAACGCCAGGGCCAAAGTCGAGAATGACTTCATCTTGACCGTTGCCGTCTAGGTCGCCTGTTACCATGTCCTCCGGCGAGAGACTGTGCAGTTGCACCCAAGCACTGTTGTTCATCCACAGCCAAATGCCATTGCCAGGACCAAAGTCGATAATAACATCTTGACGGTAGCCGTCTATATCTCCCGTCACCATGCTTTCAGGCGATAAACTGTGCAGTGACACCCAATCGTTGTTGTTCATTAGCTGCCAAATCCCGTTTTGGGCACCAAAGTCGATAATGATATCGTTTTGACCGTTGTCATCTATATCTACTGTGACCATACTATCCGGCGATAAGGAGTGCAATTGGACCCAAGCACTGTTGTTCATCAACAGCAAAATCCCGTCTGGTGTGCCAAAGTCGATAATCACTTCGTCTTGACTGTTACCATCTAAGTCTCCGGTAACCATGCTGTTGGCTGACGATGAATGCAATAAAACCCAACTGTTATTATTTAAGCGTGCATAGATGCCGTAAGAGGGGCCAAAGTCAATAATGACATCGTTTTTAATAGACTCTCCGCTGTCATTATCCATGATAGTCAACGCTGCGGTATCTGGTACACCTAATACAGCTCCGCCTGTGACATTACCCAAGCTGAGATCAAGTGTTTCATTGCCTTCTACAGTGTCATCGTCAATAATGGTGACCGTGAAGGTTTTTGCAGATGCATCACCATCATTCCAGTTGAGTGTCCCAGTGGCAGCAATGTAGTCGTTGCCGGCCGTGGCACTGTTATTGGTGCTGGCATAGTCCACTGAAATTGCACCATTACTACCGTTTGTGCGGGTGACTGTGATGGTCGCTGATCCGCCATCTTCATTGACGCTGACATTGTCTACAGAAAATTGCAAAACACCTGATAATGTTTCTAGTCCGCCTACTAAGGCGATTTCCAAAGTTTCTGGGGCATTGGAAGGAATAAGCAGTGTGGCTTGTTTGCCGCCAGTGGTATTGGGTGCAAAGACCACTTCTACTGTGCAATTGTTTGTCGGCGTAATCACTTGGTTTGAGCAATTATTTGAGGTGATGCTGAATTCAGCAGCATCCGTCCCCGTCAGACTGAGAGTACCAATGTCAATGTCTAAGTTACCAGTGTTGGTAATAGTAAATGCTTGTGCAGGTGATTGCGAGCCTACATCGACAACATCGAAAGCGTAGGCCATTGGATGCACTAGGATGGCGACATTGTAATGCAGAATAATGCGCTTGATTTCTGACCAGTCTGTGGGTGTACCTCCGACAATGGCGCGTACTTGCCAATAGAGGATGGTGTCCTGTAAAGCAAGGTAATCTGAAATATCATAATAAGTGCCAGATACTTGGACAGTGTTTTGCCCGGTGATGCTGAATTCGTAGTAGTCAGCACCGTTGACAGTTGGCCAAGTGACGTAGGTACGATAGTTAGTCCAAGTCCCATTATTTGTAATATTACCGGAAATATTGAGGTAAAGATTATAATTGTCCGTGATTGTACC
>LUTY01003011.1 GCA_001640045.1 Candidatus Thiomargarita nelsonii
GCGTTTATAAAGCTGTTCGGCTGATTCATAATCTCCTTTCGCTTGATGCAAATTTCCCAAACGACTCAGAGAAGTTGCCGTATCAGGATGCTCCTTGCCCAAGACTTTTTCTCTGATGACTAAGGCGCGTTTATAAAGCTGTTCGGCTGATTCATAATCTCCTTTCGCTTGATGCAAAGAGGCTAATGAATTCAGAGAACTGATTTCATCTATTTCACTTTTATGGTCTGACATTTGTGTACCTCATCTAAAACAAATAAGTAATTTAGCCTATCGTTCCGCAGCGAGCCAAAATGCCATTAAGTACCACGCGCCAATGAGTTTATTGGTTTCAAAAACAAGACGATACGCACATTCGTCAAATAGGCTCATGGTAGAGACTGCAAAGTAATCCGCGTGGTTATTCTAATGGCACTTTAATGCGCTGCCCAACAAAAACCACATAAGGCGATTCAATCTGATTATAGGCAGCAATTGCCCGCCATCGTTTGCCAAACACTTTGATTAAGGTTTTGTTTGACGAGATAAATCTAATCATTTTCAATTTCAGTCATTTGTATAGGCGTATCTGGGGGTGGCTCAGACTGTTCGCCTATTTTCAGTCTCCACTGGCATTGGTAGCTTTTCGACAGTTTGAATTGATGCAGCTTCCCTGATTTCTGGCTCCGTGGATTTGCCATTATTCCAAACCCATATACCCACAATTACAGCGATGAGTAAAATGAGCCACAGCCAAACTCGTTTTGAGTGTCGGTTCAGTCTGCGTTTTTTCTTCTGGCTCTTGAAGGACTTGAGTTTGAACGGGTGTTTCATTTCCTTCATTTTCAGCCGTCAGACTTTTCAGCTCTGATGACGTTTCAGCTTGAGTGTCTTCGTCTGGCACTTGCTGGGTTTCAACTGTGTCAATGGTAGCAGTTGCCACTTTTTCATTCTTTTCTGCCATGTCTAAATTGTTGTCATGGACTGCCACGGAGGATTCAGCTTGTATCTGTTTGATCAGTTCATGCCACTCAGAAATAGATTTGCCCCGGAGTTGTTCAATCTCAGCTTGATGATCTTCAGGTAATTGAGCCCACTGATTTTGTTCTATCTGAAAAGTGCCCATCAATTGGTCGAGTTGAGATTGGCTAAGTCTCCCCAGAGAGGCAATAATTCCCATTTTTTCTTCAGTTTTGAGTGAAAGACTCGCTTTAAGATAAGTCAAAAAAGCCCGCTCATCAAACTTGAGTGAATGGGGTGGTAACAATCGGAGTTCGTCAGCCGTGACTTCAGCGTCAAAATCTCCGGTTTTGTACTGTGCATTTTGGGGAGATTCAACCGCCAGTTCTTGTTCCAGTTCATCCCATTCTTGTCTTGCTTTCTCTTCCAGAGCAAAAACTTGAGCCTGATGTTGAACCTCTAAGTTAGAATAATGTTCTACTTCTTCATTCAAGGTACGACTTAGCTCGTGTATTTGATCTGGCGTTAGTTTGGGTAGATTCGCAATGAGGGCTCGTTTTTCGTCTTTTTTTAAAACGAGAGTACCCGCCAAGAGCCGAAGAAACTCCATTTCATCAAAATCGAGAGCATGTGCAGGCAATCTGATAGATGTGCTGAAGGTTTCTGGATCACGACCAAATTTTCCAACTGTCTTAACTTTTTCTAGCCTTTTTGCCCGGCAAGATTCTAAAAAATTATTGCAGACTATTATTGTCCTGGGATGCTGCTTGCCCAAGACTTTTTCACAAATTTCTAAGGCGCGTTTAAAAAGCGGTTCGGCTGAGTCATAATCTCCTTTCGCGTAATACAACTCCGCCAAATTATTCATTGATAGAGCCGTGTCGGGATGCTGCTTGCCCAAGACTTTTTCACAAATTTCTAAGGCGC
>LUTY01003022.1 GCA_001640045.1 Candidatus Thiomargarita nelsonii
TTGCTCACATTTTCCAACACTTTGGCGGCGGCGCGATAGTGACCAATATTGGTCATGCAAGAGCCGATAAATACATCATCAATTTGAGTATCCGCCAGTTCTGATAAAGGCTTAACATCATCAGGATCATTCGGACATGCCAGCAAAGGTTCTTTGATCTCATTGAGATCAATGTCAAGCACGGCAGCGTATTCGGCATCAGCATCCGGTTCTAATAAATCCGGGTTTTTCAGCCACTCTTCCATCGCAACAACCCGCCGCTCTAAGGAGCGCTTATCGCCATAGTCATTAGCAATCATCCATTTGAGCAAGGTGACGTTGGAATTTAAATACTCTATGACAGGGGCTTTGTCTAAACGCACGGTGCTAGCATTGGCTGAGCGTTCGGCAGAGGAATCCGCTAATTCAAAGGCTTGCTCAACTTTTAATTGTGGCAAACCCTCGATTTCGATAATTCGCCCAGAAAATACATTCTTTTTGCCTTTTTTGGCAACCGTTAATAAGCCTTTTTGTATGGCAACGTAAGGAATGGCGTTGACTAAATCTCGCAATGTGATACCAGGCTGCATTTCGCCTTTAAAGCGTACCAGCACCGATTCGGGCATGTCTAAGGGCATAACGCCTAAGGCTGCCCCAAAGGCGACTAAGCCCGAGCCCGCTGGAAAACTGATACCAATCGGAAAACGGGTGTGCGAGTCTCCACCTGTGCCAACGGTATCAGGCAAAGTCATGCGATTGAGCCAAGAGTGAATAATGCCATCGCCCGGGCGTAGAGATACGCCGCCACGGTTTTTTATAAACTCGGATAATTCATGGTGTAGCTTAATATCTACCGGTTTGGGATAAGCGGCGGTGTGACAGAAACTTTGCATCACTAAGTCGGCTGAAAAGCCTAAACAGGCTAATTCTTTTAATTCATCGCGTGTCATTGCGCCGGTAGTGTCTTGTGAGCCCACCGTTGTCATTTTGGGTTCGCAATAGGTGCCGGGGCGTATTCCTTTGACTCCACAAGCTTTTCCGACTATTTTTTGGGCTAAGGTAAAGCCTTTTGCACTCTCTTGAGCGGGTATCGGTTGGATAAACTGGGAGGTTGGCTCTAAATTCAAGGCTTGGCGAGCTTTGTCCGTGAGGCTGCGCCCAAGAATTAAAGGAATACGTCCACCGGCTCGTATTTCATCCGGCAACGTAGCAGGGCGCAGATCAAAATGGCTGACATCTTCGCCTTTGTCATTGACGATGCGCCCTTGGTATGGATGAATGGTGATGACATCGCCAGTGTTGAGTTGGCTGACATCGCATTCTATCGGTAATGCGCCTGAATCTTCAGCGGTATTAAAAAAAATCGGGGCAATTTTGCCACCCAAAATCACGCCACCTTGGCGTTTGTTGGGCACATAAGGAATATCATGTCCGATATACCACAATACCGAGTTGATAGCCGATTTACGCGAAGAGCCGGTACCCACAACGTCACCGACATAAGCTATGGGATGCCCTTTTTGTTTGAGCGTTTCTATGGTTTCCAATGCCTCTGGCATTTTGTTGGAGAGCATGGCTTTGGCATGTAGCGGAATATCAGGGCGGCTCCAAGCTTCAGAGGCGGGGGATAAATCATCGGTATTGGTTTCGCCAGGGACTTTAAATACTGTGACAGTGATCGCCTCTGGCAATGCCGGTTTAGCAGTAAACCATTCGGCTTCTGCCCAGGCTTTGAGGACTTTTTGAGCCCAGTCATTGGTTTTTGCCTTATCGACGACATCGTGGTAGGCATCAAACATTAACAAGGTATGTGATAAACCTTGGGCGGCAAAGGATGCCAGTTTGTCATCATCGAGTAACTCAATCAGGGCTTGAATATTATAGCCACCCAGCATGGTGCTCAATAAGACTGTCGCTTGTGTTGGCGTTATCATAGCGCAATGGGTATTGCCTTTGGCAACGTCAGCCAAAAAACTGGCTTTGACGTAAGCGGCTTCATCTACGCCTGGGGGAACGCGGTGGGTTAGCAAATCAAGTAGGGTTTTTTCTTTACCCGTCGGTGGATTTTTGATAAGTTCTATCAGGCCAGCAACTTGCTCGGCATTTAAGGGCAAAGGTGGCAAGCCTTGGCTAGCGCGTTCTTCAAGATGTTGTTGATATTCCTGTAACATTTTTTTTATCCCAAATTGAGTGATTTATAGTCAGTCGCTTTAGCGATGCGACAAATTAATATTGTATTCCCATGTTTTCAACATGTCTAGCAACAAATGACAGAGGTGCATAGAATGAGTGCATTGATTTATTAGGTTATAAGCAAAATTTTTCACCGTTTTAATATAAATTAAAATATATTTTTTAAATATAAAATAATATTATGATGTTTTTTTCTTCGACATTTTGCATATTTATATTTAAGTTATGATTGAATAATCTGTAGAATCTGAATATGCTATATTGAACGATTTGTTCTCGTTGCAGGACGCGGAGCGTCCATGCAGGCATTCCCACGCGGAGCGTGGGAACGAGAACAAATTTTGCAGGACGTTCCGCGTCCTGCAACAGGACTTTCTCGTTCCCACGCTCTGCGTGGGAATGCCTGCCCGGACGCTCCGCGTCCGGCAACGAAAATTTTTTAAGGGACAATTTATTATGAAAATAAAAAGATTTATTGAGAGCTTTCTAAGCATCATCATTCTACTTATCTGTTTTTGTGCCCCAGCCTGGAGTATCAGCGACGATGAAATCATCCAAGGTTTAGAAACCTTGGGAGACTTGGAAGCGGCATATTCATTAGCTTACGAGATCGCCAAACAGCAAAATACTTATGAAAGATGGCGTGATATTGCCATCAAGTATGCACAGTTTGACACGGACAATAAAGCTTACCTGCAAGCCTGGCAACAAACCTACAAGCTGAATCAAGAAGCCATTTATCGGGATTTTTTAACAATCAAACCACAGTCTCCATTTAATCGTTATGCTATCCATGCCCTTTTTAAATTAATCAAATCATCAGATAATCTGGAAAAATATCAACAATTTCTCGCTGAATTTCCAGATGTGATAGAATCTATCGAAGCGGTGCTCAAAATGCACGAAATTGCTTTTCAGCGAGCGAAAGAAATAAATGCTCCATTGGTTTTTGATGCCTTTGTGACTACTTTTTACGGGGCTAAACAAATTCCCATGGCAATAGAGCAGGCTTTTAAAGCCGAAAAACTGACGATTGAAAAAACAGTAAGCCAAACAAAAAATTATGAAGAACGTGAATATATTGCGCGTCGCTTGTTTAATCAAGCGCGTATTGCCGAAAAACAAGATAATTCCTTGCTTGCAGCGCGTAAATACCGCTTGCTCAATTTAGAAATATTCATAGAAACTCAGGTATTTACAGAACTCTTGGATAGAGAGGAACGTCTTGCCTATCAAAAATTGATGGCAGATAAACAGGCTGAAATTGCCAAAAGTATCCAAGAAATGCGAGAAGCTATCGTAGAAACTATCCAAGTTCAAACTCAACACTTGGAAAATACGGTAGTCAATGAATTACAACGCCAAGGGCAAAGTTTAGAAGAGATCATTGCTGAGCAAAATCGCTTATTGACAGAAAAACTTGATACAGTCAATAAAAATCTTCAGCAAGGCTATCTTGCGGGTGTTGGTGCTGATATGGCAGATTTAGTACCCATTGTGGGAACAGGCTTAAAAATAGCTAAAGTCATCGGCAGAATATCGCCGGCTATTGCAAGAGCCTTATCAAAACCCAACAAGCAGCAAGCCGTGTTGTTGTTTGCAAAACCAACTGATTCAAATGATTGAATTTTCCCACCATTGTACTTAGGAGTGCAATGCCATATCGTGTCGGGCAACCACAAGGGATTGCCCCTACAAAACATCACGCATCACTGTAGGGGCAATCCTTTATGGTTGCCCTTAAAATAAAATTTATGGTTGCCCTTAAAATAAAACGTGAGGTGTGAGGTTTTGCCAATCCCGCTGGTCAATTATATAGGTAATAATATACATGAAAAAATTCACTTTAGTAGCCAGCCTCTTATGCTTATTTTCCTTGTCAGTACAAGCCGGCGAGGGTAGCTTAGCACTGACAAGCGAGCCAAGAGACGCAGAAGTTTATATTAATGGTGAACTGAAAGGCAACAGTACTCCTCTGATACTGAGACTCCCTGAAGGTAAACACCAGGTTGAGGTGAAAAAAGCGGGAAAACCGAGTGTCAACTTAGAAATCGTGATTGCCGATGGTGCGGTAGTCTCTCAGAAAGTCACATTGCTTGACATAGAACCGCCACAGCTACCGACGAAAATTTATGATATGTTACATCCCATGCGTGATGTCTTTGAAACAACGACAGAATTTAACGAACGTCGCCAACAATTACTTGATACTTTTAACCAAGCGGTACAACAACAAGACTCACGTTATCAAGCTGGCGTTGCCTATTTAAATAAAAAC
>LUTY01003013.1 GCA_001640045.1 Candidatus Thiomargarita nelsonii
TTGAGTTTCTAATAGGGGCACTAGCCTCGCTTCATAAAAATGAAGATGCTTTTGTATTGTCAATGGATAGTCAATGTGGATAATGCTTTTTGTTTCTTGCAAGTCACGAATTGCATCACTAAATTTAAGGGCAATCTCTTCGGGCATAATATCTTGTATTCGTTTACCCACTATTTCTTGCGGCAAAGGATAGGCATCGACACCGGTTTTGTAATCAAGAATTGTGCCATCTGCGACAATGAGAAAAAACAGGTCCGGTAGTGCTTGAAAAATAGCCTCTTGATGTTTAATTTTGTTTTGCATTTAATCTCCATCAGTTTCACGCCCAATCTTGGACTCCAAAATACGTCGACAACCGATTAATCAACGCCGCCGCCGGTTTGTCCCGATAAATCCCATAATCGGCACCCCGCTCTGGACTCATACCACGCAAAAATAAATAATAGACTCCGCCAAAATGCTCTTCATAACGATAATTTGGCAAACGGGCGGACAAATAGCGGTGCAATGCCACCGCATAAATATGATATTGTAATATATAGCCTTCCCGTATCATCACCTCTTTTAAATAACTATAATGATAGGCTTGCGATTGAGTCCCTAGCATCGTCGATTTATAATCGACTAGATAATAACACCCCTCATATTCAAACACCATATCAATATAACCCTTCATAAAACCGCGCACAGGGGCAAACGGGTTAAAAGAGACTTGATGACCAAATTCTGCAAACACTGCGTCTAAACCTTGCGGCATCACATCGGAGATTGGATAATAAAATTCTAACTCATTCAAACGTTTAGAACGGCTAATGCCGGACAAAGCAAAATCTTGCAAGTGTGGTTCTAGTGGTGTATTGAGGACATCATCAACAAGCGTCATAATCACCGCTTGCCATTTTTCCACATCATAGCCAAAGTTCAACAATTGAAGATTAATTAATTCAGGATCAGGCTGGGTAAAATCCAAATTTTCAAACAGCGCGTGCATAAAGGTACCGGCTCTGGCACCGCGTGGAAAACTGAAAATATGGTTTTTATCAGCCCGACTTTCCCTGATGGGGCGGATGACAGTTGTTTCATCATAATCAGGGCGATCAGCGGCATCAAAAGACGGGCTAGTGGTGGACAGTGAACTAAAACTGGATACTTTCCAGCCTTTATCAATCTTGCCTAAAAATCGGCGGGGTTTGAGTTTTTCAATTTTGTCAAATTGACGACGGTAGGGCGCGTAATCAGTGGGCAAGTCAGCAATTTGCAGGGTGTTGTCCTTGGTTAAATATTGTAAACTTTCCCTAAGCATGGCATCATCAGTCTTTTCCACGTCAACGCCCGGATGAAGTAAATGGGCAAGGGCGGACTTTGAGGCATCTCTTGACTAAGACTTGGGCGAGTGATTCTTCATCAATATAAATCGCTTGTGGTAAGTCAGAAGTGGTTTCGTAGCGGAATGAAACTCCTTTTTTCTGTGCATAAATTCGCACTATTTCGGAAATGTCAGTCAAAAATTTAGGCAAGTTAATTGAAGATTGATGTAATTCATTTTTTTTCGCTTCAATATTAGACAGTTCTAATATGTCCTTGCTCAGCTTCAACAGATAGTTGCAACTACGTTCTATGATAGAGATAGCTGAAAGCTGGAGTTCTGTCAAATTTTTATTTTTTTGAATAATTTGGGTGTATCTTACAATACCATTGAGCGGCAAACGTAGTTTGTGACTCATCTGCGCTAACAATTCATTTGTGGTGCGATTAGCTTTTTCCGCATCCTCTTTCGCTTTGATTAATTTTTGTTCAACTATTTTACGAGCACTAATGTTCTGTATAATGACGACAATTTGAGTTTCTAATAGGGGCACTAGCCTCGCTTCATAAAAATGAAGATGCTTTTGTA
>LUTY01003014.1 GCA_001640045.1 Candidatus Thiomargarita nelsonii
GTGCGGCAGCACATTGCTGATTACTTTGATACCCACCCCTTTCTTTGTGGACTCACATACAGTGGCTATCCTTTGGGTTGCGCGGCGGCTCTAGCTACAATGGAAGTCTACGAAGAAGAAAATCTAGTGGAAAACAGCCGAATGATGGGAGAATCTTTGACAGACAAGTTGCAAGAGATGAAAGCAAAACATCCATCGGTGGGAGATGTTCGCAGCTTGGGACTTTATGGAGTCATTGAATGCGTCAAAAACCGAGAAACGCGGGAACCGTTGGTACCTTGGAACGCGAAACCTGATCAAGCGGCTGTGATGAATAAAGTGTCGGCACGCCTTCGAGAACTTGGTATGCATACCTTGGTGCGTTGGAATTGGCTATTTGTAGCACCGCCGCTCTGCATCAATCAAGAGCAGCTTGAGGAAGGCTTTACTATTATTGATGATGCATTGAAACTGGCTGATGATGCATACGAGAGTTGATACTTCTTGCGATTTATCGCCGCTAAAGCGGCGACTACGAGCGGATCAGAAAAACTATAGGAGAAGATTAATGCGTATTGGATTTATTGGACTTGGAAATATGGGCAGTTGGATGGTTACTAATCTGCTCAAAAAAGGATTTGAAGTTTCTGTCTACGATATTCAACCTAAAAAAGCTGAAGCTTTAATAACAGCAAAAGCCATTTACTGTCATTCAGTGTTGGAACTCACCAATCAAGTAGACGTGATAATGACCAGTCTTCCAGGACCAAAAGAACTGGAATCAGTCATGTTGGGGAAAACGGGCGTTATTGCCCACGCACAATCGGGAATGATTTGGATCGATACCAGCACCAACTCGATTGCTGTTATGGAAAAAATTTCCGCTCATGCTAAGGATCAGGGTATTTTCTCAATTGCCGCGCCAGTTTCCGGAGGGACAAAGGCTGCTGAAGCAGGCACATTATCGATGTTTGTGGGAGGAGAACAAGAGACCTTTGCCAAAATAAAAGTGATTTTAGAAGCTATCGGCTCACAGATTTCTTATGTAGGTACCCTAACCAATGCGATCCTGTCAAAACTGCTGATCAATTATCTTTGCTTCATCAATACCAAAGCACTTAGCGATGTATTTTTATTGGGAGCAGAAGCGGGAATTGATCCTCATCAGCTCTCGACTATGATTCAATCCAGTTCCGGCAATAGCTGGGTTGCAGAAAAATTGCTACCCTCTATCTTAGAAGGGCAATCAGGCCCCGCATTCACCTTAGACTTAGCTTACAAGGATGCAGGCTTGATCGATGAACTGAAGACGATCTATAAAACACCCCTTGAATTTTCAGACTGTCTGTGTGAAGTTTTTCAACAAGCTCGCATCACCAATGGTGGAGACAAAAGTTTCACAAGAATTATTAATTTGAAGCCTGAGTGAGCCGTCCCAATTATGATTAATAATGCCAACAAATACGAAATTTCCGCTGTTCGACAAGACAACAGACAGCTTTTTGTCCATTGGGGTGACGGTCATAAAAGTACATTCCACTACATTTGGCTTCGGGACAACTGCTATTGTTCCGCTTGTGGCGATCCCAGATTCGGGAAAAAGCGTTTTCGTATAATTGACGTACCAGCCGATGTACAAGCCCAATCTGTTCATTGTGAAAATGGCAACGTACTCGAAATCACTTGGGAACCTGATGAACACAGGAGCGTCTATGATGCTCGGTGGTTGCGTATGCACTGCTATTCTGCGACAGAGAAAGAGCATCGTAAACCAATCCTTTGGGATAGTAACATTGTAAATCACCTACCACAGACGACTTACGCGGAAATACTCAATGGGGAAGCTGGCAAACTGTTGATGCTTGAACACGTCAGAGATTACGGCATTTGCTTGGTGCGAAACGTGCCCCCACAG